>JADGNT010000008.1 GCA_017883345.1 Candidatus Solibacter sp.
CCCGCCCACCAAATGAACCCGCCACCCATCATCCCGAATCCCCAGCCTCTTAACGCTTTTCTTTGCGCCCTTTGCGTTCTTTGCGCGAAACAGTGTTTTCTCATCGCTCGAGTCCCCAGCAACGCCCAAGAGGGAACCACTGCCCGTATCCTGGACAGTCTTTAAGGAAGGAGACTTTGCGCGCCAGCCGCCACCCCCCGCGTACCCCAGTGAACCACTACAATAGCCACATGCGCGCGCTCACCACTCGCCGCTTGCCGTGGTTGCCGGTTTGGCTTTGCGTGGCTGCCCTGGCGCAGCCCAAAACCGGCGAATGGCAGGCTATGTTCGACGGCAAGACCTTGCAGGGCTGGCGCGAGACCGCGTTCACGCTCCACGGCAAGGCGCGGGTGGAGAACGCCACCATCGTGCTCGCGCCGGGCGCGCCCATGACGGGCGTCACCTGGAGCGGCGCCTTCCCCAAGACGAATTATGAAGTGCGCTTCGAAGCCGTACGCATCGACGGCAACGATTTCTTTGCCAGCCTCACGTTTCCCGTGGGCGACTCGTTTTGCACCTGGGTCACCGGCGGGTGGGGCGGCGACATCGTGGGCCTCTCCAGCATCGATGGCTGGGACGCCGGCGACAACGAGACGCGGACCTACTTCGATTTCGAAAAAGGGCGCTGGTACGCTTTCCGCCTGCAAGTCACTCCCGGGCGCATCATCGGTTGGATCGACGACAAGCAGATCGTCAACCTGGAGATCGCCGGCCGAACGGTTGGCCTGCGCCACGGCGAGATCCAACTCTCCGCGCCCTTCGGCTTCGCCTCCTACGGCACCACCGGCGCGCTGCGCAAAATCGACTACCGTCTCATCCGCTAACCGCAAAGCTCCGCGCTCTCCGCTTTCTCCGCGTGCCCCCCACCGAAGGGGTGTATCCTGACTTCCGTCGAGCTTGTTCTTGTGTTTACGTTTCTCTGCGCTTATCTCCGCGCCTCCGCGTCTCCGCGATGAATGGACGGCCTCCCTGGTTCCGGGGGTCGGCTAAGGTAGTGGTTGTTTGGACGCTGGGTTAACAAGCCTTCACTTCACCGTTTCCGAGGTAAATTTGCAACGTTTCCTAGCGACGACCGTCTCAATCTGGGGTTCAATAGAACATATGCGATACCTGTGTGGGATTCTCTCTGCCGCCTTGTTTCTGGCCGCTTCCGCCAACGCGCAGATGTCCGGCCGTATCTCGGGATCGGTAATCGACGCTTCGGGCGCCGCCGTGGGGGGAGCCGATGTGGAACTCTACCTCGCCGGCGGGCAGAAGCCGTTGCTGGTGTCGAAGACGTCCGCCGAGGGCCTGTATAACTTCATCGGCGTGCGTCCGGCGGAATACGATCTCGCGGTCTCGGCCAAGGGGTTTCTCAAGTCGACCCTGCGCGGGATCACGGTCGATATGGCGCGCGAGACCGATATCCCGCGAATCAAGCTGGAACTGGCCGGCGTCACCCAGAGCGTGGAAGTCTCGGCCGAAGTGGCGGGCGTGGACGTGGCCACCGCCGAGGTCTCTACCACCGTGAGCATGGAGCAGATCAAGAACCTGCCGATCCTGGACCGCGACGTGCTCTCCATCATGCAGACCAAGGCGGGCGTGGCTTCTAACGGCAACTCCACCACGGTGATCAACGGCCTGCGCACCAGTTACTCCAACATGTCCCTGGACGGCATCAACATACAGGACAATTACATTCGCGACAACGCCCTCGATTACACGCCCAACAAACTGCGCGTGGGGCAGGTGCGGCAGATGACGCTGATTACCTCCAACCCCACCGCGGCGGCGTCCGGCGGCGCCACCGAGACCGCGTTCTCCACGCCCAGCGGCGGCAACCAGTTCCACGGCGAAGTGTTCTGGTACAACCGCAACAACCACTTCGCGGCCAACGACTGGTTTAACAACCAGGCCGGCATCGGGCGCCCGTTCCTCAATCAGAATCAGTTCGGCGGCGATATCGGCGGACCCATCCGCAAGGACAAGCTGTTCTTCTACGCCAGCTACGAGGCCATCCGCGCGCACCAGCAGATGCCGCAGAATTTCACCATTCTGACCCCCGACGCGCGCAACGGGATTTTCACTTACTCTTCCGCCGGCGTAACCCGCAAGGTGAACCTGCTTGCACTCAAGGGGCTCACCGGTGTGGATTCGGGCATGCAGCCCATCCTGGCACAGGTGCCCACGGGCGACAAGATCAACAACTCGGATGCCGGCGACGGCCGCAACACCGGGGGCTACCGCTTCAACCAGCGGAATAACGAACTGCTCGACAACCTGACCGGTAAGATGGATTACAGCATCACCACGCGCCACGCCGTGAGCGCGACTTACGCGCACAATCGCGACAACTCCGACCGGGCCGACTATTCGAACAACTATGGGCTTGTGCCCGCGGTCACCAACCCGAGCCATGCCGACCTGGTGGCGCTCTCCTGGCGCTGGACGCCGAGCGCGACTCTGACCAACGAACTCCGCGGTGGCTTCAATCTGACTTACCTATACTTTTTGAACGCGCAGGACAATGTGCCCAGCATCGTGAACGGCACGCTTTTCACCGATCCGGTCAACGAGACTCAGGCTCAGGGCCGGACTACCAATACTTACAACCTGTCCGACGACGCGGCGTGGCAGCATGGACGGCATTACGTTCAGTTCGGCTTCCACTTTCAGCATATCGGCGTGGAATCCTACGACCGCGCCGGCGTGATTCCCACCTACAGCCTGGCGATGGGCTCCGGCCAACCGGCGCTGTCGCGGCGCGATCTTACCGGGATTTCCAATGCCGACCTGGCCACCGCCAACGCGCTGCTGGCCACCCTCGGCGGCTATATCGATGGCTACAGCCAGACGTTCAATGTCACCAGTGTCAAGTCCGGGTACGTGCCCAACGCGCCCTTTCTGCGGCACTTCCTCTCCAACGATTACTCCTTCTATGTGCAGGATAAGTGGAAGCTGCTGCCGCGGCTGACCCTCACCCTGGGGTTGCGCTACCAGTTGCCGGGAGTGGTGGACGAGCGCGATTCGCTGGAACTCGCGCCGGTGCTGACCGGATCGGCCCAGCAGACCCTGCTCTCTAACGCCACCCTCAACTTCACGGGGGCATCTTCGGGCCGTCCCTGGTACAACCGCGAGAAGAAGGATTTCGCTCCCAATATCGGTTTCGCGTGGGACGTATTCGGCAACGGCAGGACGGCGTTGCGCGGCGGCTACTCGATGAGCTACGTCAACGACCAGGCCATCCTGGCGCCGGAGACCCTGCTCGAAATTAACTCCGGCTTACAAGGGCTCTCCACCGAAACCGGACTGCCCTACCGCGTGTCCACCGGACTGCCCAAGATCGTGGCGCCGGACTACCACGTCCCGCTGACGGTGGCCGACAATTATGCCAACAACGTGTTCAACGCGGTGGGCATGATCGATCCCAACCTGCGGCATCCGCGCGTGCAGCAGTATTCCGTCGGCGTGCAGCACGATGTAAAGGGGACGGTGTTCGAGGCGCGCTACGTGGGCAATCACGTGGTGGGCGCCTATCGCGCCTTCGATTACAACCAGGTGGTGATCAATTCGAACGGCTTCTTGCCGGATTTCCTGCGCGCGCAGAAGAACGGCTTTCTGTCGGTGGCGGCGGGGGGGAACTTCAGCCCGGCCTACAATGCCAACATTCCGGGCAGCCAGCCGCTCACCGTGCTCAACAAGCTGGCGAAGGGGGCGCTGACCGATGCCAATGCGCTGTTTTACCTGCAAACCGGGGAAGTCGGCGAGCTGGGCACTTACTACCAGACCAACGGATACAACCCCACCAACGCAGTGCCGTTCTTTCAGAACCCCAACGCGCTGGGCACGGATTTGTTGACCAATTACTCCAGTTCCAGTTACAACTCCTTGCAGGTGGAAGTGCGCCGCCACACGAAATCGGGGCTCTTCTTCGAGGCCAACTACACATGGTCGAAGGTGCTCAGTGACGCCGACGGCGACAGCCAGAGCCGGCTGCAACATTTTCTCGATCTGGCCAATCCGAAGATCGAGCGCTCGCGCGCCAATTTCGATCTGACCCACATGATCAAGATGGATGGTTACTACGAACTGCCATTCGGCAAGGGGCATAAGCTGAGTTACCGCTCGTTGAACCGCGTGATCGGCGACTGGACTTTGGGCGGCACGCTGGTGTGGCAATCGGGCGCGCCGTTCTCGATTCTTTCCGGGCGCGGCACGCTCAACCGCGAAGCGCGGTCGTACTACAACACCGCCGACACCAGCCTCAACAAGGGCCAGTTGGACAGTGTGGTGAAGTTCCAAATGACGGGGAACGGTCCCATGATGATCACCCAATCGGCGATTAACGCGGCCGACGGCACCGGCGTGAACACGGATGGCGAAGCGGCTTTCCCAGGGCAGATCTTCTTCAATCCCGGCGCCGGGACGCTCGGTGTATTGCAGCGCCGGCTGTTCGATGGACCCTGGACCTTTACCACCGACATGCGGTTGAAGAAGGCCATCCCTATTACCGAGACGAAGAAGGTGGAACTGGCGATGGATGCCATCAACGCGCTCAACCACGCCACCTTCTGGAGCGGCGATCAGAGCATCAACTCCACCACCTTCGGGGTGATCGGTTCCATGTTCTATCAGCCCCGCGTGGTGCAATTCGGAGTACACTACACATTCTGATGCCGGCACTTTGGGAACAGCTTGCGGGCGCGCGGGTCTACGATCTGGGGCAGCCGTATTTCACCGGGATGCCGCACTGGCCGGCGCATCCGCCGTTTCTCTTCGGCCTCACCAAGCGGCACGGCGACACGGTGGGTCCGGCGGGCAACAGTTCGGCGGCGGACGCCATGGCGCTGGGCAGTCACGTGGGAACCCATATCGACGCGCTGTGTCATTTCTCCTGCGGCGGCATGCTGCATGGCGGCCACGCGGTGGAGCGTCTGCAATCCTACGGCGGCGGCCTCGAGAAGTTTTCGGTGGACACCATCGCGCCCATCTTGCGGCGCGGAGTGCTGCTGGATGTGGCGCGGGTTGTGGCAGGTGACGTGGCAGGGGGTGCGGAAGGTGCCGCGCCGCTGCCGGAGGATTGCGAAATCACGCCGGAGCAGCTCGAAGCGACGTGCAAAACGGAGATTCGCCACGGCGATGTGGTGCTGCTGCGCACCGGATGGGCGCGTTACTTCGAGGACGCGCGGCAGTTCGTGAACGACACGCGCCTGCCCGGTCCGGGCCTGGCGGCGGCGCGCTGGTTGAGCGCGCGCGGAATCTTCGCGGCGGGTAGCGACACCGTGGCGTTCGAGAAATCGCCGGTCGCGTCGATGCCGGTGCATGTCCACTTGCTGGTGGAGAGCGGCGTCCACATCATCGAGTGTTTGAATCTGGAGGAACTGGCGGCGGACGGCGTGACGGAGTTCCTGTTCGTGGGCGCGCCCATGAAGATTCGGGGAGCCACCGGAGCGCCGCTGCGTCCGCTGGCAGTGGTGGCCAGGGACTGACATGAATTTCCGGCTCAGTTCGCCGGAAATTCGCTGTCTGTCCCAGGGTTTGCCCCCGCAACGCGTGCATCCAAGCGCGCATTGCGATACGATCGGATACCGGAGGTGATTCGATGTTACTCGGGAAGAAATTGCTTGGCTGTTATCCCGTTGTTGCGGTGCTCTCCGTCGTCGTGGTCGCGGCCCAAAATGGCGGACCCCGGCGTGAGCCGGACGTACCGTATGTGCCCACTACCGAAGCGGCAGTTCAGGCCATGCTGAAACTGGCGGAGGTGAAAAAGACCGACGTTGTGTATGACCTCGGCTGCGGCGACGGGCGCATTGTGATTAGCGCCGCCAAGGACCTTGGGGCGCGCGGCGTCGGCATCGACATCAACCCTGTGCGCATCGGCGAGGCCAAAGAGAACGCCCGCAAAGCCGGGGTTGAGAAGCTGGTTCGGTTCGAAGAGAACGACCTGTTTGAAGCCGACATTCACGAGGCCACCGTGGTGACCCTCTTCTTGCTGCCGCACATCAATCTGAAGCTGCGTCCCAAGCTGCTGCACGACTTGAAGCCAGGTACGCGGATTGTGTCCAACACGTTCGACATGGGCGATTGGAAGCCGGAAAAGGAGGCCATCGTCCCCGACACGGATGAGCAATCCTACCTGAGCCACAAGCTGTACTTTTGGATTGTGCCGTCACCCGCTGGAAAGTGAAAGCAGAACCCGGCGCGCGCGCCACTCAGGCCGATACATTCGGTTAGACTAGATCCATGGACGTCTTACCTGAGCCCTGGATGCGCGGTCCCATTGAGGGGGTGCATCCCGTGTTGGCGCCGGTGCTCTATTCCTTCCAGATGGCGCGGGAAGACCTGGAAAAGTACACGGCGGGCCTGCCGCCGGCGGGCATCTGGGCCACGCCTCACGGCCTGGCATCGGTGGGATTCCATATTCTGCATATCGCGGGGAGCACCAACCGCCTGGTGACCTACCTCCAGGGAAGGGAACTCACGGCGGCGCAGTTGGACGCCATGGAGGCGGAAAAATCCCCGGGCGAGCCGTCCCGCGAGCAGCTTCTGGGCGCTTTGAACCACGCCTTCGGCGATGCCGAAGCGGTCATCCGGGCGATTGATCCGGCGACTCTTGGCGACGCGCGGACGGCGGGCCGCAAGCGCCTGCCGACCACGGTGATCGGCCTGCTGACCCACATCGCGGAACATACGCAGCGGCACGTGGGCCAGGCGATCACCACCGCCAAACTGGCTACCGTTCTGCGATAGTACCTCCTGGGTATCGCGGCACCCTTCGCGGAACACACGCAGTGGCACGTGGCCAGCCGATCGTCACCGCCAAATTCATTGCCGCCCTGCGATAGTACCTACTGGGTATCGTGGCACCCTTCGCGGAACATACGCAGCGGCACGTGGGCCAGGCGATCACCACCGCCAAACTCATTGCCGTTCTGCGATAGCGCCTTCTCGGTATCGGGGCACCCGTAGCGTAGCCTTTTAGGCTGCCACGCCGGCGTCCTTGCCGGCGTTCTTGCGTCATGAGCAACGTGTGCCGTAAGGTTTAAGCTGGATGGAGAGGGGAACCAAAGGGTGGCGACGGAAACCAGCGCTCAGCAGTCATCTACACCCGAACGTTTTGCCGGGTTGGCGGCGGAGGAACTGATCCGCGCCTTCCGCCTGATGCACACGTCGCGGCGGCTGGACGACCGCGAAGTGGCGCTCAAGCGGCAGAACCGCATCTACTTCCAGATTTCGGGCGCCGGGCATGAGGCGGTGCAGGTGGCGGCGGGGATGGCGCTCTCTAGCGCGCACGATTGGTTCTATCCCTATTACCGCGACCGCGCGCTTTGTCTCTCGCTCGGCGTCACGCCGTACGAGATGCTGCTACAGGCGGTGGGCGCGGCGGCCGACCCCGCGTCCGGCGGGCGCCAGATGCCGTCGCACTGGGGGCATCGCGACTACCACGTGGTCAGCTCGTCCTCGCCCACCGGCACGCAGTTTTTGCAGGCGGTGGGGTGCGCCGAAGCCTCGCGTTACAAGGACGCCAAGAGCGACGAGGTGACGCTGGTCTGCTCTGGCGAGGGGGCCACCAGCGAAGGCGAATTCTGGGAGGCGCTGCATCTGGCGTCGCTACGCCGGCTCCCGGTGTTGTTCCTGATCGAGGACAACGGCTACGCCATCAGCGTGCCCATCGAAGCGCAGACTCCCGGTGGCAGCATCTCGGCGCTTACGGCGAGTGTCCCCGGGCTGTTCCGCCAGGCGGTGGATGGCACCGATTTTATGGCGAGCTACCGCGCCATGCGGGAAGCCGCCCAGTACTGCCGCGAGGGGCGCGGGCCGGCGCTGGTGCACGCGCGCTGCATCCGGCCCTATTCGCACTCCCTCTCCGACGACCAGCGGCTGTACCGCCCGGCGGCCGAACGCGAGGCGGAATCCGCGTGCGACCCCGTGCTGCTGTTTCCCAAACGGCTGATCGACGAAGGCGTGATGGACCGCCGCATGTTGCAGGACATCACCCACGAAATCGACGAAGAGATCGAGCAGGCCACCCAACGGGCGCTGCGCGACGACGCGCCGGCGGCGGCTTCCGCGTTGACGCATCTCTATTCGGAAACGGTGGACGCGACCTCCGCGATGTTCGCGGTGGAGCCTCGCGCCGAACCTCACCTCCGGGGCGCGCCCATGACCATGGTGGATCTGATCAACGCCACGCTGCGCGAGGAAATGCGGCGCAATCCCGATATCGTGGTGTTCGGCGAGGACGTGGCCGATTGCACGCGCGAAGCCAGCCTGAGCGAGGTGAAAGGCAAGGGCGGCGTGTTCAAGGCGACCCACGGCTTGCAGACGGAATTCGGCTCGCGCCGCGCCTTCAACACGCCGCTGGCCGAGGCGGCGATCGTGGGGCGCGCCATCGGGATGGCGACGCGCGGGCTCAAGCCGGTGGCGGAGATCCAGTTCTTCGACTACATCTGGCCGGCGATGATGCAACTGCGCAACGAACTGGCCACCATGCGCTGGCGTTCCAACGGGAAGTTTTCGTGTCCGGCGGTGATCCGCGTACCGATCGGCGGGTACTTGAACGGCGGCGCGATCTATCATAGCCAGTGCGGCGAATCCACCTTCACGCACATTCCGGGATTGCGCGTGGTCTTCCCCAGCAACGCCGCCGACGCCTGCGGCCTGCTGCGCACCGCCATGCGCGCCGACGATCCGGTGCTGTTCCTGGAGCACAAGCGGCTCTACCGCGAGACCTACAACCGCTCGGCGCATCCGGGCGCCGATTACACGATTCCCTTCGGTTGCGCCAAGGTGGTGAAGCCCGGGCTGAATCTGACGGTGATTACGTACGGCGCGCTGGTGCAGAAGGCGCTGCTGGCGGCCACCCAGATTGAACGGCGGAGCCCAGCGGTGAGCATCGAGATTCTGGATCTGCGCACGCTGGCGCCCTACGATTGGGCGGCGATTCGCGCCTCCGTGGAAAAGACCAGCCGGGTGATGGTGGCCCACGAGGACTGCCTTTCGTGGGGCTACGGCGCGGAAATCGCCGCGCGGATCGGCGACGAACTCTTCGCCTGGCTGGACGCTCCGGTGCGCCGCGTGGGGGCGCTCGACACCTGGGTGGGCTACCATCCGCGGCTCGAAGCGGCGATTCTTCCGCAGACCGAAACGTTGGCGGCGGAGATGGGCCGCCTCTTGGGGTACTGATTCAACATATAATCGGGTCATGCCTGAAAACGATGTCCCACGCCGGACATTTCTCCGCGGCGTGACTGCCGCCACTGCTCTTTCCTATTCCCGTGTTTACGGCGCCAACGAGCGCGTGCAACTCGGCCTCATCGGCTGCGGCGAGCGCGGCCGTAGCGACATGGGCAAGTTCGTCAAATCCGGGACCGTGGATGTCGCGGCGGTCTGCGATATTTACGGCGCCCAGATCGACGCCGCCAAACAGATCGCGCCCAACTCCAAAAGCTTCAGCGACCATCGCAAGCTGCTCGAGATGAAGGAAGTGGACGCCGTGCTGATCGGCGTGCCGGACCACTGGCATGCCGCCGTTGCCATCGATGCGCTCAACGCGGGCAAGGACGTGTACGTGGAAAAGCCGCTGACCCTGAAGATCGAGGAGGGTCCGCCCATCGTCAAGGCCGCGCGCATCAACAACCGCATCTGCCAGGTGGGTATGCAACAGCGCTCCGGCAAGCACTACCTGGAAGCCAAGCATTTGTATATGGACACCGGGAAACTGGGCAAGGTCACGCTGGCCCGCACCTGGTGGCACGGCAACAGCTACCACCTGCGCAAGGCGCCGGATCGCCTCAAGGAGTGCCCGTCGAACCTGGATTGGGCGCATTTCCTGGGACCGCTGAAGTGGCGCGACTGGGATCCGCAGCAGTATTGGAACTGGCGCGCCTACCTCGATTTCGGCGGCGGCCAGGTGACGGATCTATTTACCCATTGGATCGACGTGGTCCACATGTTCATGGGCGCGGACATTCCGATTGCCGCGTCGGCGTCGGGCGGCGTCTACAACTACAAGGACGGACGCACCGCGCCCGACACCATCAACGTGCTGCTGGAATACCCGTCGCAGTTCACCGCTACTTTTGAAGCCACGCTGGTGCCTGGCGTGACCGGCGCCGCGATTGAATTCTGCGGCACGCAGGGGCGGCTCTGGATCGACCGGGGGCGTTACGAATTCACGCCCGTGGGGCGCGGCGCCCAGCCCACCGTAGTGCGGGCTTCGACCGACCTGGACCAGGATCACGTTCAGAATTTCCTGGACTGCGTGAAATCGCGCAAACTTCCCAATGGCGACGTGCTGATCGGTCACCGCTCGGCGCAAGCTTCGCACTTGGGCAACATCTCCTACATGCAGAAGCGGCGCATCGATTTCGACCCGATTCGCGAGGAGATCCTGCCGTTCTAACGAAACCCGGGGACAGACAGGACTGCCAGCGAATTTCCGGCAAAGAGCGCCCGAAATTCATGGCAGTCTTGTCAGTCCCCGTGACTGCCCCACCCACCTGTTATACTGGAGTTTCCGTAGGGTCAAGTTTACAGGCAGAGGAGTTTCATGATTTCAGCAACACAGATGCGTCCGGGCATGGTGATCAAGTTCAACAACGAGCTGTACTCGGTCTTCAGCGTGAATCACCGGACGCCCGGCAATCTGCGCGGTTTCGTGCAGGCCAAGATGCGCAGCCTGCGCACCGGTTCCATGACGGAAAACCGGTTCTCTTCCGAAGACAAGGTGGAGAAGGCCATCATGGACGAGCAGGAAATGGAGTACTTGTACGACGATGGCGAGTACTTCTATTTCATGAACACCGAAACCTACGAACAGATGCACCTGATGAAGGACCTGCTGGGCGACGCCACCAATTACCTGATCCCGCAACTCAAGGTATCGGTGGAGTTCTACGAAGGCAAGCCGATCAGCGTGGAACTGCCGGCAACGGTGGACATGCTGGTGGTGGAGACCGAACCCGGAATGAGAGGCGCCACAGTGAGTAACGTCACCAAGCCGGCGAAGCTGGAAACCGGCATGGTCGTGCAGGTGCCCTCCTTCATCACCGAGGGCGAGAAGATCCGCGTCAACACGGCCGAAGGCACCTACCAGGAACGCGCATAGCTGCTTGCTAGGCAAGCCCGTTCAGCGCTGAGAGGAGAGTGTCCTCCTCGGCGCTGAACACGGTTCTCAAGTCAAAGATCAAGCGTCCGTCCTCAATGCGCGCCACCACCGGCGGATCGCCCGCGCGCAGCCTGCGTTCGGCCTCCACCACGTTGGCACAATCCACGGCGATCACCCAGGTAGGAATCGACTGTTCGGGAGTGGCGCCGCCGCCGGTCACCGATTGCCCCGCGACAACTTCCGCGCGCAGCGCCGGCAGGCGCGCCACCAGCGCCCGCGCGCGCTGGCGAATCTGGTCGGCGCTTTGGCGCAACATGGCGAGCGCGGGCACGAGGTCCCAGCGTTCCAGCAGCAAGTTCCGCAGAGTATTCTCCAGCACCTGGTAGATGACCTTATCGAGGCGCAGCGCGCGAAACAGGGGATTGCGCCGCAAGCGCGCGACCAACTCAGGACGGCCGGCGAGTATGCCGGCCTGCGGCCCGCCGAGAAGCTTATCGCCGCTGAAGGAGACCAGATCCACGCCGGCTGAGAGGCTGTCGGAAACCAGCGGCTCATCGATGCCGAAGGCTCGCAGGTCCACGACGCAGCCGCTGCCCAAGTCCTCGTAGACCGGGATGCCGCGCTCGCACCCCAGAGCGGCGAGTTCGCGCAATTGGGGGCGCGCGGTGAAGCCCGAGATGCGGAAATTGCTGGGATGCACGCGCATCAAGAGGCGCGTGCGCCCGGTGATGGCGGCGCGATAATCGTCGATCCGGGTGCGATTGGTGGTGCCGACTTCCTGCAAGGTGGCGCCGGAACGGGCCATGATGTCGGGAATGCGGAAGCCGTCGCCGATTTCGATCAATTCGCCGCGCGAGACGATTACCTCGCCGCCAGAGGCGAGTTCGTGGAGGGCGAGGAAGACGGCGGCGGCATTGTTGTTGACGGCGATCGCGGGCGCGCCGACGAGGCGTTCGAGCAGGCTGCCGGTGTGGACGTCGCGCTGGCCGCGGCGTCCGGCGGCGACATCGTATTCGAGGTTGCAGTAGCCGGCCACAATGGAGAGCGGGCCGAGCGGGGCGCGTCCCAGGTTGGTGTGCAGGACGACTCCGGTGGCGTTGATGACGCGCCGCAAGGAAGGCCGCTCCAGAAGCGCCAGCGCCCGCTCGACGCGCGCCGCGATGGCGGGCACGGCGGCGTTCCCCGCCAGAATCTGCGCTCGTGCCGCATCGATGGCGCGCCGGACTTCGGAGACGACGAGCGCACGCGGAAATCGCGCGAGGCTCGAAGTGACCTGTTCGAGCACCTCATGAACAGCCGGAAGTTCGCGGAGTTTTTGGGTATCGCTCACGAATTCGATGGTACGTGCTTGTGTGCGGGGGCGCAACAGGCTAAACTAGAAAGTTCGGGGCGTGGCTCAGCCTGGTAGAGCGCCTGGTTCGGGACCAGGAGGTCGAAGGTTCGAATCCTTCCGCCCCGACCAAGCAAATCAACAACTCCTCCCGGTTGCCCGAACCTGGCCTTGAGGCGGATCTATCAACTGATCCGCAGATCAAAAACGCCGCTTTCTTCCAGTACTCCCGTCTGACACACATTCGCTTCCTCGTTTTATTCACAATCTTTGAATATTTAAAATTCCCTAATCGTCACATTCCAGACTTCCAGAAACTTGTGGATAACACCCGATGAATCCAGGCATTCTTTGGACGATGATATCCCGAGCGTGCTACAAAATACTAAACTGCCATGAGCGCAATTCCCCAGGTTCGCGTCCGGGAACGCGAGGTCATCTCCACAGCCGCTCCCGAAGTGCGAATCGCCGCGCCCGCTCCAGGGCGCGACAATCCGCTCCAACTCCTTCGCGAGGCGATAGCTGGTTTGAACTCGTCGAACGGCGAGCTGGCGGACCAAGCCCAAGTGGCGGATCTGCTCGCCGAAGCCCAGGAAGCACTGGAGCGCGCCAACGTAATCAATCGCGCCGTCACGCTGTGCGAGGAATTCCTCAGGGAGGCCCAATTCGACAAAGCTTTCGAGGCTCTGGATGCCGGCCTGCTTGCGTATCCAGGCGCCACGGCGCTGGTCACGCGGCGCTGCGGCGTGGCGGGGCGGCAAAGTGCATTCCATTCCGCCGCCACAGTTCGAACGGCGCTTGAGGAGGCGCAATGGCTTCTCGATCGGGACCGTCCCGATCTCGCAGCCCGCCTCCTGAAGGAAAAGGCGGCCGACTTGCCGGATCAACCGGCGCTGATCTCTCGCCTGGAGGAATTCGAAGGACTGCTACCGCAGTGGGAGCAAAACCGCCAGGTGCAGGCTGCGCTGGGGCGAGTCGCAGCGCTGGAGCAACTGCAACAGTGGCAGGCGGCCCTGACGATTCTCGAAGAGGCTATGCAGTATTACACCGCGTCCGAGGAGTTGACCGGCGCGGCGCAGCGCTTTCGGGACCGGCTGGCGGACCACGAACGCAAGAGGAAGCTGGCGCGCCGGCGGGAACTGATCGGGCAGAAGATCGCTGCCCAGTCCTGGAGACAGGCGCTCACATTGCTCGAAAACACGCAGCGAGAATTCCCAGGGGCGCCCGAGCTGAATCCGCTGCGGCGCGAAGTGGATGCCGGTCTGAGACGCTCCGAGTGTGAAGCCATCGTCACGGAGGTGCGGCAGTACCTGGCGGATGGCGAGCTGGCGCAGGCGGAAGAGGTCCTTCGCGGAGGGCTGGAATCTTTCGGGCTGGAACCCGCGCTCGAGGCGTTACGCGAGGAACTGGAATCCGAGGGGAAATATCGCGAAGAACTTCGCACGGCCCAGATCCTCTTCGGACGGTGCCAGATGCAGGAAGCCGAACACGTGCTGGCCGGGTTGGTGGCGCAAAACCGTCCGGAGGCCCAGGTGCTGCTGGATGCCGTGAGGCAGGCGCGCGCCGTCAGTGAGGAAGAGAGTTTTTGCGAGCGTGGCCGCGAGAAGGCCGTGAGGCTGATGCAGGAGCGACAGTTCGCTCAGGCGGCCGATCTGCTCCGTAACCTGCGCTCGCTGTTCCCCTGCAATGCCGTACTGGAAAGGGATTTGATAACCGCGCAGGGCGCCCTTGACGAGGGATCCCCGAAGGTTACGGCGGCCACCGAGGAAGGGAATAGCCAACCGCGGGCGCCCGAGATCCCTACGCCGCCGCCACCTTTTACGCAACGGCCCGAGTCACAGATCCGGCCGGCGGATGGCGGAAGAGCTCGCGGAAGCCTTCTTTCGCGCGTCCGGCGGGCGGCGATCGGCGGGACAGCGTCGCTCGTGCTGGTCTCCGCCGGTGGCGCCACCTGGAAGCTGCCGCGCAATGGTGCACCGGTTTCCAGGCAGACTGCCACGCCGGCCGCCAAGAACGCCGCCCTGAAGTGGAGATACAAAGCGGCCACCATGAATGGCCTGCCGATCGCCACTAATGTGACGATACAGGACTCATTTGGAGGTCGAAACCAATAACATGTCCAGTCATCCGGTAACTCAGATCACAGGTCAACTTACGCGATTTCTGTTCGGCGCCGTCCGGTATACGCCGCGCGACCCGGCAACAGTTATCGCGGTCATGAACCTCAAAGGCGGCTGCGGCAAGTCCACTATTGCCGTCAACCTGGCTTGCGAGCTTGCGGGGAACGCGGATTCGGTTCTGCTGCTGGACAATGACTCACAGGGGACGGCCAGCCAGTGGTTGGCCCATGGCCACCTGCCGGTTCAGGGCGAGTTCATGCCCTTGGAGAACGACGAGGACGGTGAGCGGCTGGTGCGGGCGGTGGCGGCAAGGAATGAGCGGTACGTGGTGCTGGACGCGCCCGCCCACGTGGGAGCCGCGGCCCTGGCGGCGGGAAAGATCGCCGATCTGGTGCTGGTTCCGGTGACGGCGAGCGGTGTGGATTTGGCAGCCACGCGCACCGTGGTGGATTTGATTCGCCGGGCGCGCGTGCTGCGGCGCAGCGCCGCCCCGAAATGCCTGATCGTGCCGTCGAAAATCGACCGCCGTACGGACGCCGGACGGCAGATCGACGAGAAACTGCGCAGCTTCGGCGAGAACGTAGGACCGACGGTTCACCAGCGCACGGCTTTTGTCGAAGCCTTCGGAGCCGGACAGTGGATCGGGGACTACGCCCCGCAGAGCTCCGCCCACTACGACATTACCTCGCTCGCCATCGCCGTGAAGAGGAGCCTCCGGATATGAAGGGCGCAGATTTTCCGGGCTTGACCGCCACCGCGCCTCCGGCGGCAAGAAACGGCACGCATCGGACCACGAAGAAGAACGGACCGGCGCCCAAGCGGTCCGCCGGATCTGGCGCGCGCGCCGATGCCCGGCCCGCGCCGCAGCCGGTAGACGCGACGTTCGCCGCCATTGAGGCCGAGCCAATCGACGCGCCGATGTGGCCCCTTCACCCGGCGTTATGGTTTCAGCCGGAGCGGGCGCCTTCGGTTCCTGTCTGGACCGGTCTCGTCATCGAACGTCACAACCGGATTCCGGCGCCGGATTTTCTGCACTCCGACATCGCGCCGCCGGATTGTCCCGGCACCTTGGACAGCTCGTGCGACGCGCTCACGCCGGGCGCGCGCCGGGAGCTTCCCGAGAGCGGCCTCACGCCTCTGGGGTGGGACGCTCGGGCGGTTTGCCGGAAGGAGGGAGGCGAATGAATTTATCGCTGGCCGAATCGATGATCCACGCGGCATCGCTCGAGATTGCGGGGAAGAGGGAGGAAGCCCTGGCGGAACTCTGCCAGGCGCGGGATGCGGGCCATCATACACCGAAGCTCTACGGCGCCATCGGCCATCTGCAATTTGAGTTGAGGCGCTTCCAAGCGGCGGCAGGCGCCTACGAAGAGGCCCTGCGCCTGGATGGCGACGATGCCACCACCCACTACAACCGGGCCGTGTGTCTGGAAAGACTGGACGCCTGGGAGGACGCCGCGGCAGCGTTTCAGAAGGCGATCGAATTGGATTCGCGCCGGGCAAGCGCGAACCTGGGCCTGGGAATTTCCCAACTTCACCTCGAGCGTCCCCAGGCGGCGCTGACCGCCTTCGAGAGATGCCTGGAACGGCAGCCGTTCCGTGAGGCCGCTCTACGGGGCCAGGCCGTCGCGTGGCACCTGCTTGGCCGTTACCAGGAGGCATCCGAATCCTACCAGAGGCTCTTGTCGCGGGATGCCCGGTCGGAGGAGTTACTGTCCAACGCGATCTCGCTAGCCATCAGCCATGGCGATTACGAGTTGCTCGCGCGGTGTTCCGAGCGGTTGCTGGAAACCCAGCCCGCCTCGCCGGTGGCGCTCGAGGGGGCCGCACTGGCAGCGTTTGCCAGGCGCGACTTCGATGCCGCCTTGCGCTTCTGCAACGCTTTGGTCGAAGCACACCCCACCCACTCCGCGGGCTGGTTCAATTGCGGCGTGGCGCTCCAGAAACTGAGCCTGTACGAGAAAGCGGCCGATGCGTATTCGCGCGCGGCATCTCTCGATCCGCAATCGGCCGAAGCGTTCCTCAGTCTGGGAACGGTTCTGCACGAGATCGAGCGATGGGAAGCGGCACGGGAGGCTTACGAAAAAGCGCTGGCGCTGGCCCCCGGCCTCAGAACGGCGCTCTGGAACCTGGGGCTGCTTTGCGAAAGCCGGCAGGAACTCCGGCATGCCGAGAATCTCTATTGCCGATTGGTGGAGCACCATCCAGAGGCTCAGGATGCCTGGTTCCGGCTCGGCTATGTGCGGTTGCAGCTCGGCGATTTTCCGGCGTGCATCCAAGCGTTCCAGGCTTGTCTCGCCTTTCCCAAGAAATGCCCCGAGGCCTTGTTGAACATCGGAATCGCGCACTGGAAGATGCGCCATATCGAGATGGCGAAGGAGACATTCCGCCAGAGTCTCGGCCCGGCTGCGAGATCCGCCGAGGCGTTGCGCTGCCTGGCGTCGATTGCGTTGCAGCAACAGGACTATGAACAGGCCCTGACGCTGCACAAGCAACTGCTGGATCTCGAGGAGCCGACGAGCGATTTGCTGTACAACCTGGCGCTGCTGTGGCAGAAGCGCGGGCGCGCCGCGGAGGCGGTCCGCTGCTACCGGCAGGCGCTGGCACTGCGGCCCGGCTTTCCGCAGGCCCTGCTGAATCTGGGTCATGCCCTGATGACTTTGGGAAAACACGAAGAAGCACAAGCCGCGTGGCAAACCGCACTGCGCGGCAACCTCGAGCTGGCGGAACAGTTTTTAGTGTGACGGGACATTGGAAAGGATTTAGACATGGGAACAAACGGAACGGACATCGCGGCCGAGCCGCGGCTCGAAGAAGAGAAATTCAGTATTCAGAAAATGGACCATAGTCTGCCTCCCGGACCGCTGGATAAAACACCAGCCAGGAAGCGCGCCCTCGACAACCGGCTGCCGGACGCGGAATACCAGCGATCCGCTGGCGGAGCGGACCCGGTGGAAACCGCCGAGGACTTCGTTCTGGCGCCGCTGGTGGACAAGATCGCTTATGGGATCGCCAGAGGATTGGTCGTGGCGGTGAAGGAGTTGGAGCAGCACATCGCCAGTGAGACCCGGAAGGTGGGAGATGCGGTCGAACGCCGGCTCGATACGCTGCAGATCAGCCTGCAGGAGCTATCCAATTTCGTAGGGGAGCAGCGGTCTACCAACATCGCGGTGCAGGACCAGTGGCAGCAACTCACGGTTGCCGGCGCCGGCCTGCGGGAAACCGATGCCCGCCAGGCGGCGGAGCTGGAGGCACTCCGCACGGAAGCGCGGGAGTCTTCGGCATCCGTGTCGCAACGGATCGATACCGCAACCGCATCGTTAGAGGAATCGGATGCCCGGCAGGCGTCGGAGCTGGAAGCTCTGCGCACGCAAACCGGGGCGTTTTCGAGCTCTGTTTCCGAACGGATCGACGTCACGGTGGCGGCCCTA
>JADGNT010000314.1 GCA_017883345.1 Candidatus Solibacter sp.
CCGGTGGAGTACCTGATGGCGCCGGACGAGGGCCACGGGTTTGCGCGGCCGGTGAACAACATGGCGATGTTCATGGCGGCGGAGCGATTCCTGGCGAAGCATCTGGACGGCCGCTACCAGGCAGGCGGGACGCCGGAGGTGGTGAAGCGTCTGGCGGAGATTACGGTAGATCCCAAGACGGTGGCGCTTTCGAAGAAGGTGGAGGCGGCGGCGGTGGGAGTGCCGAAGCCGGCGGTGGATCTGAAGCCGGGGACGTCCAAGTACCAGGCGAAGATCACGGTGGGCGGGCAGGAGCTTGCAATGGGCATTTCGGTGGCGGTGAAGGAGGAAGGCGGCCGCTGGAGCGTGGCGCAGGCGATGGAGACGCCGCAGGGCGCGATGACTCAGACGGTGTGGCTGGAGAAAGGCACGCTGATTGTGCGCAAGATGAGCGTGAATCAGGGGCCGGTGGCGATCGATGTGGATTTCGCCGGCGGCAAAGCGTCGGGGAAGATGACTATGGCGGGGCAGGATCGGCCGGTGGCGGCGGAACTGGGTGGCGAGTTGTTCGCGGATTCGGTCAGCCTGGGGGGCGTGATCGGGTGCCTGCCCCTGGCGGAGGGGTACAGCGCCACTTACCGAAACTTCTCTCTCCAGACGCAGAAGGTGAGGCTGATGGAGGCGAAGGTCGCCGGGGTGGAGACGGTGACGGTGCCGGCCGGGAAATTCGAGACGTGGAAGGTGGAAATCACCTCGGCGGACGGGGGCAGCGACCATACGACGCTATGGGTGGCGAAGGAGTCGCGGGCGACGGTCAAGATGTCGACGGTGATGGCGGCGGCGGGCGGAGCGCTGATGACGGCGGAGTTGATGCCGTAGGGGAGCGGCAACGGGCCTGATATAACCCAAAGCGCGGCGGTTGGCAGCCGCCGCGCGGGATGACGGCATTCCCAATTTCATGGAGCGGCGTTTACCAGTAGTAATGGGCCGTTGTCAGTCGGCGGGGATGCGCCGCCAAATGCGGCAGTGGTGCTTTAGCGTGCACGCCATGACCCCTCTACCCGAAATGTCTCTTGCCCCGTTTGGGCCGGGGATAAGAGATAATTGTGATTTCCCAGGATAGTACTTTCTATGGCGATCATCGCGGTTGGGGGACGCAAAGGCGGCGTTGGGAAGTCGACCATCGTGGGGAACCTGGCAGCCGAATTCGCCGCCATGGGCCGGAGTGTCATTGTGCTGGATGCCGACCCGCAGCACAGCCTCGCGGCGTGGGCGGCCCAAGGCGATGGAATGCTCTCGCGTTGTGTCGAGAAAGTGAAAGGCGCCAACGCGGAGGCGCTGCGGGCCAAGGCGCGCTCGGCGGAAAAGGCCGCCGACGTCGTCCTGATCGACACGCCGCCGGGGATGCCTGAAACCGCCTATCAGGCCGCGCTGGTTGCCGACCTTTTTCTTCTGCCGTGCGGCCCTTCTCCATTGGATCTGTTCTCCCTGAAGGAGGCTCTGTCCCTGGCTCTCAAGGCGCGCGCCGAAAGGCGCTCCAAGAGACCGCGCATCCGGTTCGTCCCTTCCAAGGTGCTGATGAACACGAACCTGGGGCGTGGTCTTTCCTCGTCGTTGGAGGAGATGGGGAAGAAGGTGCTGCCCCCGATCGGCCAGCGAATCGTGGTGGCCGAGGCGGTGTTGAGCGGCCTTACGGTCTGCGAGTACGCGCCCAATTCAGTTTCTCGCATGGAGTTCAAAAATCTCGCCAAAGCGGTGCATGAGATTATCAAGCGGTAGCCGGAAGGCACGAGTGAGCCGGATTCCTGTTGCGAAAGCCCCTTAGGGTTCGCGCGGCTAATCGTCTTCCGACGACTGCCCGACCTTGAGCACGCTGAGGAAGGCTTCCTGGGGAATCTCCACGCGGCCAACGCGCTTCATGCGCTTCTTGCCTTCCTTCTGTTTTTCGAGGAGTTTGCGTTTGCGGCTGATGTCGCCGCCGTAGCACTTGGCGATGACGTTCTTGCGCAGCGGCGAAATGGTTTCGCGCGCCACGATTTTGTTGCCGATGGCGGCTTGCAGCGCTACCTCGAACATCTGTCTGGGAATCAACTTGCGCAGGCGTGAGATGAGATCCTTGCCGCGCTCGAAGGCGAATTCCTTGTGCACGATGATGCAGAGCGCATCCACCGGCTCGCCAGCCACCAGGACATCCAGCTTGACCATGGGAGAGACGCGGTAGCCGGAGAGGTGGTAGTCCAGGGAAGCGTAGCCGCGGGAGACGGATTTCAGGCGGTCGTAGAAATCGAGCACGATTTCGTTGAGCGGCAGTTCATAGACCAGCATGACGCGGCCGCCGCCAAGGTGCTCGAACTTCTTCTGGGTGCCGCGTTTTTCTTCCAGCAGTTTGAGAATGCCGCCGATGTACTCCTCCTGGGTGAGCACGCTGGCATCGATGATGGGCTCTTCGATCTGTTTGATGGCGCTGGGGTCGGGGAACTTGGTGGGGTTATCGACCTCGATCACCTCGCCGGAGTTGGCGGTGATGCGGTAGCGGACGCCGGGCGCGGTAGTGATCAGGTCGATATTGAACTCGCGCTCCAGGCGCTCCTGGACGATCTCCAGGTGGAGCAGGCCGAGGAATCCGCAGCGGAAGCCGAAGCCGAGGGCCACGGAGTTTTCCGGTTCGAAATTGAAGGCGCTATCGTTGAGGCGGAGCTTTTCGAGGGCGTCGCGCAAGAGGCCGTGTTCGTGGGATTCGACGGGGTAGAGGCCGGCGAACACCATGGGCTTAATTACCTCGAAGCCGGGCAGGGGTTCGGCGGCGGGGTGTTCGTGATCGGTGATGGTGTCGCCGATCTTGGCGTCGCTGACGGTCTTGATGTTGGCGAAGAGGTAGCCGACCTCGCCGGCCTGCAGTTCGTCGCAGGGAGTGGCCTTGGGGGCCTGGTAGCCGAGCCCTTCCACATCGAAGACCTGGCCGTTGGCCATCAGGCGGATTTTCTGGCCGAGGCGGATGCGGCCGTCGAGGATGCGCATCAGGATGATGACGCCGCGGTAGCTATCGAACCAGGAGTCGAAGATGAGGGCGCGCAGCGGCAGGTCGGGCGACCCCTTGGGATGCGGCACCAGATGGACGACCGCTTCCAGGATCTCGTGGATGCCGATGCCCTGCTTGGCGCTGCACAGCACGGCGCCAGAGGCGTCGAGGCCGATGATAGTTTCGATCTGTTCGCGGATGCGTTCGGGCTCGGCGGCGGGAAGATCGATCTTGTTGATGACGGGGATGATTTCCAGGTTGTGGTGGAGCGCGAGGTAGGTGTTGGCGAGGGTTTGGGCTTCGACGCCCTGGGAGGCGTCCACCACCAGCAGGGCGCCTTCGCAGGCTTGCAGGCTGCGCGAGACTTCGTAGGAGAAATCGACGTGGCCGGGGGTATCGATGAGGTTGAGCTGGTAGAGAACGCCGTCGTCGGCGCGGTAGTTGAGGCGGACGGCGTGGGCTTTGATGGTGATCCCGCGCTCGCGTTCGAGGTCCATGGAATCGAGGACCTGCTCCATCATTTCGCGCTGCGAGAGGGCGCCGGTGACTTCGAGCAAGCGGTCGGCGAGGGTGCTCTTGCCGTGGTCGATGTGCGCAATGATAGAGAAATTCCGAATGAATTCGCGATCCATGTAGTAGGGGGCTGGCCTGAATTTCAATTATCCCACAAGGGCGCGCCGCTACACGGGACGGCAGCGAGCTCGCGGATTTACAGCCCGGATTTACAGCCCGCGAAACAGGTCATTCACGGCGATAGCAAACCCAGGCAGCACTTCCGATGACAGCGTATCGCCCGCACGCAGAATGCGATCGCGATCCGGCCCGTAGATGGCGATTTCGGCGTTCTCCGCGGAGATCAACCACACTTCCGTAGTGCCCGCGCGGCGGTAGCGCTCCTTCTTGCGGAGCAATGAATCGTAAGTATCGGAGGCGGAGGCAACCTCGATGGCGAGATCGGGAACGAAGCGCTGTACGCGCTTGTCGAGATCGAGCAGTACTTGCTTCTCTGGCCCGAAGAAGCTGACATCCGGGCCGTGCGCATTGCCCAGAAAATCATACTCCTGCTCGGAGATGACCTCCCCGGCGGCTTGGGCCTCGGCCCATGCCATCAAACGCGACAGCAATCGGTCACGTATTTTATTGTGGCGCGGCGTATTCCCGGACACGTCAATTAGTTCTCCGTCCACCAGTTCGCGCTGCTGGACAGCATCGGCGGGCAGACGCTCGAAATCGTCGATCGTCAGGCTGGTTGTAGCGGCCACGTGGAAACTCCTGTCCAATTATAGCTTCACGACGTGCGGCGCACGCGCATAATGTAAAAGCAGGAGGATTCGCTGGATCATGAGAGGACTGATATTGCTACTGGTGGGTGTGACTGCCCTGCTGGCGCAGGGCGAGAAGATTCGTGTGATCGCTTTCGGTGCGCATCCCGACGATTGCGACATCCGGGCGTCGGGCACTGCCGCGCTCTTCGCCGCCGGCGGCCACGCGGTGAAGTTCGTGTCCGTCACCAACGGCGACGTGGGGCATCAGACCCTGCACGGCGCCGCTCTGGCCCAACGGAGGCTTGCCGAGGCCAAGGAATCGGCGCGGCGTCTCGGCATCGAATATGAAGTCCTCGACAATCACGACGGGGAGTTACTTCCCACGCTCGAGGTGCGCAAGCAGGTGATCCGGCAGATCCGCCAGTGGAATGCGGACGTTGTGCTGGCGCCGCGTCCCAACGACTATCACCCGGACCACCGCTACACGGGCGTTTTAGTGCAGGATGCGGCTTACATGGTAGTGGTTCCTCACATGGTGCCGGAAGTGCCGGCGCTGCGCAAGAACCCCGTCTTTCTCTACTATGAAGACGGCTTCCAGCGTCCCAATCCGTTTCGGCCGGATATCGCCGTGGCCATCGATGACGCGATCGACAAGAAGATCGGCGCGCTCGATTCCCACGTATCGCAGTTTTACGAATGGCTGCCGTGGGTGGCGGGCACGTTGGCGGAAGTCCCGAAGGATCCGGCGGAGCGCAAAGCGTGGCTGAAGCGCTCCCGGACCCGCGACGCCTCTCCAGCCGTCCGGGCGTCGCTGGTGAAGTGGTATGGCGCCGAAAAGGGCAATGCCGCCAGGTATTACGAAGCTTTCGAAATCTGTGAATACGGTACGCAGCCCAACGAAGCGCGGATCCGCCAGTTGTTCCCCATGCTGCGCTGATCCGGCGAAGCTGAGAGCATTTGCTCCCGCTAGCACCTCAAGGTAAGGGCGCTCGGATGACACGATCATCACCATGACGGGGGATTAAGGCGCTCAGCTTATGTCCTTGAGAGTACTGATATGTGAGGGTTGGCGGCTCATGCCGCCAAGCTGGTTCCTTCGGTTCTGGAAAGGTCAAGCCGGTCGCGGATGAGTTTCATGCGCCCGGGCTCGCTGACCCGCCAGTACAAGGATCCCCAACACCAAGCCGGGGCCTACTGGCAGGTCAGCTATACACGCCGGATGAAGAGCCGCACGGAGTACGTCCGCCGGGACTGGGTGAAGGAGATTCGCCGCCAGACCGTGACCCACAAGCGGTTCAAACGCCTGGTTGACCAGTGGATCGACCTGGGTATCGAGCACTCACGGCTGACCATGCAGATTGCGGAACCGAGGGCAAGCCGATAGGCTGGAATTCGGTACTCTCAAGGCTCTTACGGAAATGAGAGAATCCGGACTCTGCCCGCCGGCACCCTGCGGGCTGGGCGCCGCTCGTCACGCTCTCTTGGGTACCTTCGCCCGCTTCGAGGATTTCGCCGCCTTCCTGGATGGATCTTCATCTGAACATACACCAAAGCTGCCCATTATAAACAATGATAAACTCCCTTCATGCCGCATACTCGCGATGTCCCCGATGAGGCGCCGCCGTTTCTACGCACCTGGCGGCGGGTGTACACCGCGACGCTGATTTACCTGGTGCTGATCATTTTCGTCTGCTACCTGTTCACCCGGTTCTACCGATGAGTTCTCTGGACTGGGTCGTCCTCGTCACCACCTTGGTTTCCATCGTGGCGTACGGCCTGTACCGCGCCCGCGGCAGCAATACGGTGGACGGCTACCTGCTGGCCGGCAAGAGCATGCCGTGGTACGCCATGGCGCTCTCCATCATGGCCACGCAGGCCAGCGCCATCACGTTCATCTCCACCACCGGACAATCCTACGTGGATGGCATGCGCTTCGTGCAGTTTTATTTCGGACTGCCGCTGGCCATGGTGATCATCTGCGCCACGGTGGTTCCGGTGTTCCATCACGCGCGCGTCTATACGGCGTACGAATATCTGGAGAAA
>JADGNT010000315.1 GCA_017883345.1 Candidatus Solibacter sp.
CAATGCACCGGCAGGCCGCCCGCGTCGATCTCGCAATCGGGCGACAGGGTGCGTATGCGCTCCACGGCTCCGCCATCCACGCGGAAGAGGATCACGGCGCGATCCGGCGGTTCCAGGTGGATCACGCCGGGCTGGCTCCAGTTATCGCGCACGTAGTCGCACCCGAGGTTGACTCTGGTGGACGGCACGCTGTACGCGATCCAGGCCGGCTGCGGCTGCGCGGTGACCAGCCGCCGCAACGTCTGCTCCAAGCCCGCCGCCGCGCTCCGTGTGTCGAGCTTGGCGTTGACCAGCAGTTTGGGCTGCGCCGCGAGCGGCAGCGCGGCCGCCATCAACCAGAGTAGGGGTCTCATTTTTTCAGCAGCTCCTCGAGGTAGTCCTGGGCTTCCTTGGACTTCATGTTGGAGAGCCGTTCGACAATCCGGAGTTTCATTTTGGTGTCCTTCTCCGCGCGCGCGATGTCCACCAGCGCCTTGGCGTTGTGCTGCGCGTAGAGGCCATCCACGATGCTCAGTTTGATTTGCGGATCCTGTTCCGCGTTGTAGAGGGAGACCATGGTTTCGGCGGTGACTCCGGTCTTCTGCGAGGCCAACGCGCGCACCGCATCGGCACGCACCGTGGCGTCCTTTTCGGTGCGCACCACTTCGAGCAGCTTCTCGGCGCTGCCATTGGAGTACATATACCTCAGCAATTGCCGTTTGCCCTCGGAAGTCGTCTCGGTCTGGTAGAGCTGCCAGAGTTCCGGATTGCCGTTGTTGCCGGCCAGATAGTTGATCGCGGCCTCGCGCAATTCCGGGGTTTTCTCGGTCTTCGCCGCCTGCAACAGGCGATCCTTATCGCGCATGCCGGCGTAGCTTTGCAGGATGGCCCGCTTCACCGCCACATCGTTCGTGGAAGCGTAGATCTCCGCCAGAATCTGCGGATTGTTGGGGCTGCGCCGCTCGTTCATGTAGCGGATGGCCTCGAGTTGCAGGTCGAGGTTCGCCCCGCCGCGCGCGATCTGTTGGACCAGCGCTTGCGCTTTCGGCGAGTTGCTCTGCGCCAGCACAAACAGCGTGTTGCGTTTCACCTTGGGTGAGGCCGAGCCCTTCAGCAGGCCCTCCAACAGCGGGATGGCGCGCTCCGGGTCGCTCTGCATGAGCCCGTTGATGGCCATCAGCTTGAGCTCTTCATCGCTCTCCGCTTCCGGAGAAACACTCTGTCCGGAGGCTTGCTTGAGTTCGAGTTCCAGCGCCTTGGCGTCATCCAGCCAGCGGCTGGCGGCGTAGGACTTGCGCAGCTCGGCGATGGTGGCGGCGGCTTCGTCGCGCCGGCCGAGCTTGCCGAGGGCGTATGCCTTCCAGTAGAGGGCTCCATCCACCCGCGCACCGTTGAGCGAGATCACCTGGCTGAAGTAATCCAGGGCCTGGTCCCAGTGGCGATTGTCGAGCGCGCTTTGGCCGGCCGAATAGAGGCGCTCGTAGCTCATGCCACGAAGCGTGATCGCCTTGGGAGGCATCGGCGGTGTGGGTGGGCGGGGAGCGATAGCCTGCGGGGCGAAGGCGAAGGTAGTGGCCCGGAGCATATCTTGGGCCGCCAACATATCCTCTCTGGCGAAGGTCCGGCCCTGAAGATCCAGTTTCATGCGGCCGACCTGCTCTCTGGCGGACTCAAGCTTATCTTGCAGGTCCGGGTCGTACCGTGACGTCATCTCTTTTTCCAGCGAGATCAGAAGATCGAGGTCGCCCATTTCGATGGCCATCGGCGCCATGCCCGCCATTGGGGTCATGGGTTCCATCGGCGGCATGGGAGGCATGGGCGCCATGGGCGCGGCGGCCGGGCGCGGGGACGGGGCGGGCGTCTGTTCCCAGGCGTCGCGCGCCGGCGGCGCGGCGGGCGGCCGTGGGGCCGGTGCCGGCGGCGCGGTCTGCGCGAAGGCCAGAAGCGCCGTGGCGAGCAGGCAGCAAATCGGGGTCAGTGTTCGAGAGCAGTTCATGTTCCTTTTCCTTTTAGAGTGTCTGGCGGGGCGTCTGCCCGTCCGCAACTTCCTGGTTGCGGACGTTGGAGCCCAGCACGCGGATCTTGAAGAGAATGCCTTCGGCCTGCAGCCGTTGGCGCAGTTCCTCCAACTGGCGCGACGTCATATTGGAAGGCGCGTGGGCGATGTCCACCAGCACGCGCTCGAGTTCGTCGAGTACGCCCGCGATACGGGCATCGCCGGTGCGCGCGGCGGTCTGCCGGTACAGCCGGGTTTCGGTGACCAGGTCGCCGGCGCGTTCCTGCTCGGCGGAGATATCCAGGGAGCCTTCAGGACTGGCGTTGGTCAATTCGATGAGCACCATTTGGGAGCGTTCCAGATAATCGCCCACCGCTACCAGCAGGACGCGCTCGCCGGTTTGCGCATCGGCCGCCGCCAGTTGCGCGGGCCTATTCTGCCGGGGGTAGAAGCGGCCCGCGACGAAGGCGGTCGCCATCAACGCCGCGAAGGCCGCGGCGGCCGATGCCCAGCGCCACCATGCGGCCCGCATCCAGAGCGAGCGGCGCCGCGCCCCGACGCTGTGCTCAATGCGCCGCTCGATGCGCTGCCACACCTCGGCGCCGTAGTCGGCGGAGCGCTCCGGCACGGGCAGCCCATCCACCACGTTGAGCACGCGCTGGAACGATGCGTAGAGCGCACGGCATGAGCCGCACTCTGCGAGATGCCGCTCACAGGCGAGGGTGTCGCCGGCCGCGGCGTCATCGCCGGGTTCGCCGGTTTCCCCGGGTTCGCCGGTTTCCCCGGGTTCGCCGGTTTCCCCGGGTTCGCCGGGTTCGCCGTAGTAATGCAGAATCAGTTGTTCTTCACTCAGGTGGTTCATCTTGCGGTACTCACCAAGGGCTCCAGCGCCCTTCTCAATTTCTGCACCGCGCGGAAAACGCTGTGCTTGGCCGCGCCAGGCTGGCAACCCAGCACGCGGCTCACATCATCGATACACATGCCTTCGAAATGCCGCAGGACAAACGCGGTGCGTTCCGAAGGGCTCAATTCGGTCATGGCCTCGGCCACGCGGTCGCGGACTTCTCCGCTCATGGCGATGCGGTCTGGCCCGGGTTCGTGCGAGGGGAGAGCGAGGGTGGGATCGTCCACCCCGGAATCCGCCGGGGCGGCCAGTTCGTTACGCCGTTTGCGCGAGCGCACGAGGTCGAGCGAGCAGTTGACGGCGATGCGATAGAGCCAGGTGCCGAAGCTGGCGCGCTCGTCGAAGCGGGCGAGTTGTTTGTACGCCCGCAGGAAGCTGTCCTGCACTACATCCTCCGCGTCTTGCTGGTTGCCGGTCATACGAAATGCGAGCCGGAACAAAGGACGGCTGTGGCGCTCCACGAGCACCCGGAACGCGTCGGTGTCGCCCGTCCGCGCCTTGGTGACCAGGCCTAGGTCGTTGCACTCCATCCGGCTGTTCTTTAGACTGCACGGCTTGGCGGCGGTTAGCAAGAAGGGAGCCGGGCGCAGGGGGGAGCGGGCGGGGCGGGAGTGGGGGGGGGCGACTATGCCATGGTCAAGGTGAAGGAAGGCGCGGATGTGCCGCACCTGGTGACCGCGGGCCTGTTCGACGAGAACTGGCGGCCGGCGCAAGTTGCGCGACAGAAGGCAGCCTTGCGCGAGTCTTCTCTTTGCGGACGACACCGCTTCCAGCCACGTTATCTGCCCGCCAGTTGGTCTCCTCTGGCTTGCGCCTGCCGCTGCAGATCGCCCACCTTCAAGTGGAAAGCGGCGACTCTGATCCCATACCAGACCCGCGCGTCGGAGTTCTGCCCCGCGAGTTGAAACATACGCTGGACGAACGGCCGGGCACTCTCCGGGTTGACTGAGTACTGCGTCGCGCACTCAATCAGTTGGTCCAGTGTGCCAAGCGCGATCATCTTGGCCGTCAGGATGGAGCGCACCTGGGTCTCCGCGGGGTGTTCCCGCGAGCCGGTACCGGCAGGGAACGCTCCGACTGCCGCCCGCATCACGAGCAGCAGTTCCTTCCCGTTCGACGCCTTCTCAGCCATTTGCAGGATCACGTTCTGCTGCGCCTGGGACTGCGGAGGCGCCGCGGCGGCAGCCATGTAAAGCTTCTTCAGGTCCGCGCTGACCACCTGCTCCGTTTCGGGTTGAGGCACGGCGGCGTCCTTGGCGGCAGTGTTGCAGGAAGCCAGGGTCCAGGCGGCCATCACGACAACCGGTACACCACGAAAGCCCTTCCACATATTAGGAGCGTACATCCAAATTGGATTTCTGAACAGAGGATTTTCACAACTTGACGCAGATTTCGACACAGTATAGGATTGAAGGGTCTGGATATCCTATTTTGCGGTTCCGAATCGGCTATTTTGTTGAAAAACACCGCACCATGACGGCCGTGAATCTACTCCGGCTGGCTGCCATCGCGACCCTGTCGACCACCGGCCTCCTTGGCCAGCAGGTGGCGCAACTGCGTTCCGAGGACTGCGCAGGCTGCCATGATTCCGGCCCGCGCACGGGGAAACGCCAGGCCGGAGTGCCCCCGGGCTTCAACGCGGGCGCCTTGAAGGCGTCCCCCCATGCGGCCCTCGAATGCGTGGCTTGCCACAGCGACATCAAAGAAGTGCCGCATGCGGACAAGTTGGCCCGCGTCGATTGCGGCCTGTGCCATAGCCAAGAGCAGAGCCAGTATGCCGCCAGCGTCCACGGCAAGAAGGCGGCACAGAACGACCCGTTTGCTCCCGGCTGCAAGCTCTGCCACGGCACGCATGACATCCTGCCCCCCTCCAACATGAAGTCGACGGTCGCCACCATCAACGTGCCGCGCCTCTGCGGCGGCTGTCACCGGGAAGACACCGAAGTCAGCAAGACGCGCGTCATGTCGCAGACCAACATTCTGGAGAATTACCGGGACAGTCTTCATGGCGTTGGCCTCTTCCAGAAAGGTTTGACCGTTACGGCGGTCTGCACCAGTTGCCATACCGCGCACAACGTGCTGCCCCACACGGATTCCGGCTCGTCGATCGCCAAACAGAACATCGCCAAAACGTGCATGAAGTGCCACGGAAAGATCGAGGACGTGCACCGCCAGGTGATCCGCGGCGAGTTGTGGGAGAAGCAGCCGCACCTGATCCCGGCGTGCGTCGATTGCCATGAGCCGCACAAAGTCCGCAAGGTTTTCTACTCGCAGGGGATGTCCAACGGCGATTGCCTGAGATGCCACTCCAGTCCCACCCTCAAGGGGACGGGCGCCGGACAAACCGGGTCTCTGTATGTCAGCGCGGCTGAATTGGCCGGCTCGCGGCATTCCCGCATCGCCTGCGTGCAATGCCATACCGGCGGAACCCCGTCCGACGTGCGAGCCTGCAGCACCATCGCGAGCAAGGTGGATTGCTCCATCTGCCACGAAAAGGCGGTGGGCCAGTACCGCGAGAGCACGCACGGCACGCTGGCCGCGCAAGGCAGTCCCGACGCGCCCCTGTGCCAGGACTGCCATAGCCCGCATGGCACCCAGGGCAAGCTCGATTCCACCTCGCCTACGTACTCGCGAAACGTTCCCGCCCTGTGCGCCAAATGCCACCAGGAGGGACAGAAGGCCGCCGTTCGCTACACCGGCAAGCAGAACCATATCGTGGACCATTACCGCGAGAGCATCCACGGCAAGGGGTTGCTGCAATCCGGCCTGACCGTTACCGCCAATTGCGCCGACTGCCACACCCCGCACCACGAACTGCCCAGCCGCGACCCGCGCTCCAGCGTGAACCGTGCCAACATCGCCGAGACCTGCGCGCAATGCCACCGCGGGATCTACGAATTATTCACCGCCAGCGTCCACAGCCCCAAGGTCACGCGCACCGGGAAACCGCTGCCGGTGTGCGCCGATTGCCACTCCGCGCACAGCATCCAGCGCACCGACCTCTCCAGTTTCCGGCTGAACATCATGGACCAATGCGGCCGCTGTCACCAGCAGATCACCGAGGCGTACTTCGATACGTTCCACGGCAAGGTGTCCAAGCTGGGTTACCTGAAGACCGCCAAGTGTTACGACTGTCATGGAGCCCACGACATACTGCCGGTGACGGACGCGCGCTCGCATCTGAGCCGGAACAACATCGTCGGCACCTGCGGCAAATGCCATGCCGGCTCCCACCGCCAGTTCGCCGGCTATCTGACACATGCCACCCACCACGATCCGAAGAAGTATCCCTTCCTGTTCTTTACCTTCTGGGGCATGACCGGCCTGCTGATCGGCACGCTGGTGATCTCTGGCGCGCACACCGCGCTCTGGCTGCCCCGATCGTTGGCATACCGCAAGCAGATGAAGAACGGACCCCCGGAA
>JADGNT010000316.1 GCA_017883345.1 Candidatus Solibacter sp.
TCGTACACCGGTTCGATCCTGGCGATCTCGGCCACTGTCGGCGGCATGCCGTCGACGTCCCTGCCCGCGATGCGATAGCCCACGCAGACCGGAATCCGGTCGAACTCATCCAGCACGTCGAGCTTGGTCACCACCAGGCTGTCGAAACCGTTGATGGTGGCGGTGTAGCGCAACAGCGGCGCGTCGAACCAGCCGCAACGCCGCGGACGGCCGGTGACGGCGCCGAATTCCTTGCCGCGTGTGCGGATCCGCTCGCCCGCGTGGTCCAAGGCCTCGGTGGGGAAAGGGCCGCCGCCCACGCGCGTGATGTACGCCTTACCGACGCCGATCACGCCGGAGATGCGCGTGGGCGGCACGCCCGTGCCGGTACACGCCCCGCCGGCGCTGGCGCTGGAGGAGGTCACGAAGGGATAGGTGCCGTGATCGATATCCAGCATGGTGCCCTGCGCGCCTTCGAACATGATGGTCTTGCCGTCGCGGATGGCGTTGTTGAGCAGCACCGAGGTATCGCAAACCATGGGGCGTATGCGCTCGGCGAAGGCCTCGTACTCGGCGCGGATGGCTGGCAGGTCGAGTTCGCTGTCAATGCCGAGCGCCCTGGCGATGACGACCTTCTCCTGCATCACGGAATCGTAGTGCGCGCGGAAACCTTCCGTGTCGAGGAGGTCGGCGATGCGGATGCCGCGGCGCGCGATCTTGTCCTCGTAGCAGGGGCCGATGCCGCGCGAGGTGGTGCCGATGGAAACGCGGCCCTGGCGGCCTTCCGACATTTTCTCCATCATGCGGTGGGCTGGAAACAGCACGTGCGCGCGGTTGCTGATGAAGAGATTGGCGGCCACCGCCACGCCCGCCGATTCCAGGGCCTCGATCTCGCTCAACAGCGCGGCGGGATCGATGACCAGTCCGTTGCCAATCACGGCCTGCTTCCCGGGGCGCAGAATGCCGCTCGGGACCAGTTTGAGGATGAACTTCTTCTCGCCGATGAAGACCGTATGGCCCGCATTGTGCCCGCCCTGATAGCGCGCCACAATATCGAACCGTTCCGCGAAGAGATCGACGATCTTGCCCTTACCCTCGTCGCCCCACTGAGAGCCGAGGATGATTACGTTTCCCATTTTGACCAAACCGATCTAGTTTACCGCACTCGGGCGCGGCGCAGGCGGGAAACGGAAAAGCGGACCCACTCCTCCCTGGAAGCCGGCCGTCCATGATACGCTTGCACTTGATGCAGATTTCCGAAGTTTACCTGGGTCTGGGGCAGGATGCGTTTGGACAACTCATCCGCGGCATCTCCATTGGCAAGCTGAAAGTTTACCAGATCTACGAGGGCTTCAAGGTTCGCGCGCACCTCACCAAGGTCAACACCGAGGGTTTGCGCAAAGCCGTGCCGAAACTCTGGGAGCGCATTTCCGCCGGGGACGAGGATTTTGCCAAGGATCTGGCGCAGGCCATCCTGGTCTCCCATCTGGACATGATCGGAGCGGTGCTGGATTTCCTGGGCGTACCGCATGAGAATGGCTTCTTTGCCAAGGACACGGACGCCAAACCGTATTTCACCGATGGCTGGGAAGAGCGCGTGCACGAGAAGTTTCGCGGCGCATACCCGGAAGCGATTCTACTTTTTTATGTGAACCACCTGCGCTGGGAACTGCTGGAGGCCACGGATGTCTACCGCCCGGTCTCCCCGAGCGCCGTTTGAGTTCGGTTCGCCGCGTGCAGAGAGAGTGTTAGAACGATGACAGTATCTGTGGGGAACCCGTCGCAGGAATTCCGCCAGGATACCGTCATGCCGATGGAAGTGTTTTCGTTATATGCAGATTCGATTTTTCCTGAACTGGCCGGCACGGTTTTTGCGCCCGGACAGAGATGTTGGGTTTTTACGCACCCGGAAGTATTTTTGGGCCATAACACCCACCGCGTATCGTGGAATTTCCGGAACTGCCAAGTCGCCAACTCCGAGAGGTGCCTGCCATGAATCATTGCGATTTCCATTATTCCCACCTGCTACCCAAGAAGCCGGGGATTCTCCCGTTAGAGGAGACCATGACGAAAAAGTGCCGCCGCTGCGCCGCTGAATTCGTGACGCGCTCCCGAATCCGGAAACGCTGCGACGCATGTCAGACCGTCGTATCCGCGGAGAAACAGAAGAAGGCCAATGAGCGGCTGAAGGCCCGCCGCGCAGCCCGCCGCATGTGCCTGTTGAAGGCGGCGAGCTAGCGCTCCACAAATAGGCGGGCGGCGCCGCGTTGCCAGTAACGCGTGTCGAGTCCGCGCGGCACGGCGTTGCCCCAAACGCCCACCCGTGCCGCCGATGCCGCGTGCGCAGCGTCGGCAAGCTCATTATTTTCAACGAATACCAGGGTGGCAATCGGCCTGCCTCCTGCTGGCAGGAGGTCCAATATGAGAGTGGGATGGTTTTTGTCCGTGGTTGCCGGAACTGGAGCGCTGCTGAATGCCCAAGCGGAGGAGCGGAGCGTGTCAGTCAAACCGCCGGTGGTTCGCACCGTCGAGTTCAAGAACTTCCGCGGGGTCTCGGCGAAAGAGATTGTGGACCGCCTGAATGACCGGGACATCCAGTTGGTGGAACGGCCCTACAACCCGCGGTACGTGGAAACCGCGCAGGGGATCGTCGAGGAGTTCCTGAAGGAAAAGGGTCAGCCGGAGACCCACGTCAAGCCGACGGTCACCAGGATCCCGCCACACTCGGTCCGTGTCACGTTCACCGCGGCCCCCTGACGGCAACAGGCGGCGAGGTGGGCCAGACGATTGTTGTGTGTCGTCTGTCAAGTTGCCGTGCATTAGCGAGGCGTGACAGACCTCGAAAGGCGATGGTCTGTCCCCCCCCACAGAACTCCACCCTGTGCCACCATAAGGTATGCGGTTCGCTCTCCTGCTGTTTTGCGCCACGCTGTCCGCCCAGAAGCCTACCCCTGTCCCTATCCCTATCGGCGTCACCGCCCCGGGCCGCGGCGTCAACTTTTACAGCATCGAAAAGGAACAAGCCCTCGGCGCGCAACTCGCCGCGGAGTATCGCCGGCAGATCCGCGCGTTCGACGCCCCTTCGGTGAACGCCTACCTGGACGAACTCGGGCAGCGACTGGCGGCCCAGGCGCCTGCCACGGGCTTCACCTTTACGTTCGAATTGGTGGACGACGATCAGACGTGGATTCACGAGGCCGCGGCGTTTCCGGGCGGGCCCGTGTTCGTTCCCGCCAGCCTGATTCTGGCGGTGTCAAGTGAGGACGAGCTCGCCGCCATGCTGGCCCACGCCATCGCGCACATCGCCACCCGCCAGGAGACGCGCCAGATGACTCGCGTACAGATCGTCAATCAGTCCGCCATTCCGCTGATCAATATGGGCGGATCGAGCGGCTACGCCATTCGGCAAGGCGCCGCGCTCGCCGTACCCATCGCGTTTCTGGCATTCCAGCGCAAGAACGAATTGGAGAGCGACCAGCTCGCGGTGCGGTTCCTCTCCTCCGCCGGCTACGATCCCCAGGCGCTGGCGCGTTACATTGAGCGCGTGCAGCCCGCCGACCCGCCGCTGCGCAACCCCATGGCGCCGTATCCCGCCAAGGACCAGCGTCTCGCGGCGCTCCAAACCGCCATCCAGCAACTCCCGCCCGCCACCTATTCCGCGCATCCCGGGCTCGACGCGATTCAACAGGAAGTCACGAAACTGACCGCCCGCCCCGCGAAGACCCCGCCCCGTCTGGCAAGATAGTTCTAAGGGATGCCCAACACAAAAATTGTAGCCACTCTGGGACCGGCCACCGACGCGCCCGGTGTTCTGCGCCAACTGCTCGCCGCCGGCGTCGATGTATTCCGGCTCAACGCCTCGCACGGCGCCCAGGACGATCATGCGGCGCGCATCGACGCGGTCCGCCAAGCCGCGCGTGAGGCGCGCGTGCACGCCGGTATTCTGCTCGATTTGCAGGGCCCCAAGATTCGCCTGGGGTGCTTCGAAGAGGGTCACGCCATGCTTGAGACCGGCGCCACCTTCACCATCACCACCGAACCGGTGATGGGCAGCGCGGAGCGCGCCTCCACCGGCTACTCGGGATTCGCCCACGACGTGCAGCCCGGCGACCGCATTCTGCTGGCCGATGGCTCGATCGAACTCGTCTCGCTGGAGAGCGACGGCACGAGCGTGCGCACCCGCGTGGTCTCTGGCGGCCCCATCGGCGATCACCAGGGCATCAACCTGCCCGGCGTGCAGGTGAGCATTCCTTCGCTCACCGAGAAAGATCTGGCCGACCTGCATTTCGGACTTACGGCGGGCGTCGACATGGTCGCCCTCTCCTTCGTGCGCACGGCCGGCGACGTGCGCCAGTTGCGCGACCGTTTGGGTGGGCGGCCCATCACCATCGTGGCCAAGATCGAGAAACCCGAAGGCTGGGAGAATATCGAGACCATTCTCGACGTGACCGACGGCGTCATGGTGGCACGCGGCGATCTCGGTGTCGAGATCTCCCTGGAGAAGGTGCCGCGCATTCAGAAGTCGATCATCCGCCGCGCGCGGCGCAAGGGCAGATTCGTCATCACCGCCACGCAGATGCTGGAGTCCATGATCGGCAACGCCACGCCCACGCGCGCCGAGGTCTCTGACGTCGCCAATGCCATCTACGACGGCACCGACGCGGTCATGCTCTCGGCCGAAACCTCGGTGGGCAAGTATCCCGTGGAGGCCGTGCGCTTCATGGCGCGGATCGCGGCGGAGAGCGAGGATTCCATTCGCAAGAAGGGATTTCAGGATCCGCCGCATCAGCCCGAACCGCGGAGCGCGGAGATCCTGGCCGATGCCGCCCATCATGCGGCGCGCGATTCCGGCGCCAAGGCCATCGTGGTGTTTACCTCGCGCGGCTCCAGCGCCCGCCTGATTTCGCGCTACCGCCCGCCGGTCGGAGTCTTCGCCATCACGCCGCACGACACCACCGCGCGCCAGCTTTCCATCAGCTACGGGGTCACGCCGTTGCTGGCGCCCGACGTTTCGAGCACCGACGAAATGCTCAACCAGATGGACCGTGTGCTGATCGAAGGCGGCTATCTGCAGAAGGGCGAGTTGGTGGTGTTCATCGCGGGTCAGCCGGTGGGACGGCCGGGCACCACCAATCTCATGAAGCTGCATCGCCTCGGGCTCGGGTAGCGCGCCTATGACGGAACGCACCTTTTCGGCGCGGCTGGGCTGCCGCTACCTGCTGCATGTGCCGGAGAATACGGACGCGCGGACCGTGCTGGTGGCCGCGCTCCACGGCTTCAGTCAAAATCCCGAGGACATGCTCTCTCTCACCCGCCATATGGTGGGTCCGCACCACGCCGTCGCCGCCATCGAGGGGCCGTACGCCTTCTTCCTGGGTATGGGGTCGGATCGGGTTGGGTACGGCTGGATCACCAGCCGCCGCCCGGCCGAATCCATTCGCTTGCACCACGAGATGGTGCGCCACGTTCTCGAAGGAGCCGGCAGCGAGCTGGCCATCCCCGCGCAGCGGCGCGTGCTGCTCGGTTTCTCCCAGGCGGTGTCGCTCAACTATCGCTTCGCCGAAGCCCACCCGGATTCCGTCCGCGGCGTGGCCGCCCTCTGTGGCGCGCTGCCCGGCGATTGGGACGACCAGCGCCCCGGCCGCATCCGGCCCGCCGTGCTGCACATCGCGCGCAGCCAGGACGAGTTCTACCCGGCCGAACGAACGGAACCATACGCGCGCCGTTTGCGGCTTCGTTGTGATGACGTGGAGTTCCAGCTCCTCGAAGGCGGGCACCGTTTTCCTTCCCGCGCCGGCCCCATCTGGGAGAACTGGCTGAACCGCATCCTGCGATAATATAGAGCCGCGACCGTTAGAAGCTGTGAAAAAATCATTATAGCCGCCGATAAACGCCGATGAACGCCGATAGCTCCTGTGTTTTCATCTGCGTTGATCGGCGTTGATCGGCGGCCAATTGTTTTTTTCTCACGTTCTCAGAGAGCGGCCTCCGGTGGCCGTTAGGGAGGGGTCGCCGGCCTGACGCAATCCCGCCGAGCCGAGGAACAAAAGACCTCAGCGTATTTGCCAGCGCTTCGGATTGCGCCGCCCGTGGAAGCAGGCAATCACCACAACACGATGCTCCTCCACCTCGAAGAAAATTCCATAGGGGAAGCGCCACACCCCCGCACGCCGCCGCGTTTTATACACCACCGGGAAGCGCAGGGGGTTCTCTGCGATTGCCTCCACCGCCGACTCTACCGCCTGCGCAAACCGCACACCGAGTTCGGAGCGAATGTCCTCATACCATGCCAACGCCGCT
>JADGNT010000317.1 GCA_017883345.1 Candidatus Solibacter sp.
ATCCCGACGGGCATCATGGAATCGGAGGGCGTTTCGGCGGCGCAGGTGGTGATGACCAAGCTGCATGCCGGCGGGAAGTTCGATTCCAAGAGTTACAAGGTTTCGGGTGGGCTTCACGGCGTGGGAGTAAGTTGCGTCAACGCGCTTTCGGAACGCCTGGAGCTGGAGATCTGGAACGAGGGTTATACCTGGCAGCAGGAATACGCGTGCGGCGCACCCAAGGCGCCCCTGGCGAAGGCGGGTAGGGCCGGCAAGAAGACCGGTACGCGGGTGACGTTCAAGCCCGACCTGACCATCATGGAAGCGTCGGTGTTCAATTACGATACCTTGGCCCAGCGGCTGCGCGAGTTGGCGTTCTTGAACAAGGGTCTTAAGATCACGCTGACGGACGAGCGCACGGATCCGGAGAAGGTGAGCGAGTTCGTCTACCAGGGCGGAATCAGCGAATTCATCAAGCACCTGAATCGCGGCAAGAGCGTGCTGCACGAAAAGCCGATCCACTTCGAGGCGGATCGCGAGATGCCCGAAAAGGGCACGATCACGATGGAAGTGGCGCTGCAGTACAACGACGGCTACTCGGAGAACGTGTTCAGCTTCGCCAACAACATCAACACGGTGGATGGCGGCACGCACCTCTCCGGCTTCCGCTCCGCGCTGACGCGCACGATTAACGCATTCGGCCAGCAGGCGGGGTTGTTCAAGGATGTGAAGGAGAATCTCTCGGGCGACGACGTCCGGGAAGGCCTGACCGCGGTGGTCAGCGTGAAGGTGCCGCAGCCACAGTTCGAAGGGCAGACCAAGGGCAAGCTGAACAGCGATATCGCGGGCTTCATGACGCAGTTCGTCAACGAGAAACTGGGCGAGTACTTCGACAAGAACTCGGCGGTGGGCCGTAAGATCGTGGGCAAGGCGATCGAAGCCTCGCGGGCGCGGGAAGCGGCGCGCAAGGCGCGGGACCTGACGCGGCGCAAGGGCGCTCTCGATTCCGGCGGGCTGCCCGGGAAACTGGCGGATTGCCAGGAGAAGGACCCCAAGCTGTGCGAGATTTTCCTGGTGGAAGGAGAAAGCGCCGGCGGCACCGCGAAACAGGGACGGGAACGGCGGTTCCAGGCGATTCTTCCGCTCAAGGGAAAGATCCTGAACGTGGAGAAGGCGCGCTACGACAAGATGCTGGGGCACGAGGAAATCCGCTGCCTGATCACGGCGCTCGGCACGGGTATCGGCAAGGACGATTTCGACGTGGCGAAACTGCGCTACGACAAGATCATCATCATGACGGACGCGGACGTGGATGGCTCGCACATCCGCACCCTGCTGCTGACGTTTTTCTTCCGTCACATGAACGAGCTGATTACGCGCGGCAAGGTATACATCGCGCAACCGCCGCTCTACAGCATCAAGAAGGGCAAGAGCGAAAAGTATATTAAAGACGAAAAGGAATTCACTAAGGAAATCATGCGGCGGGCGACCGAGAATGTGACGGTCGAAATCCACTCCAACGGCGACGGCAAGCCCAAGTCCATCATGGAAGGGCAGGAGTTGCGCACCTTCCTGCTGAACCTGGACGAATACCAGACGATGTTCCACAAAGTGGAGCGGCGGCTGCGCGATTCCCGCGCCGTCGAAGTTGTGGGGGACATCGCTTTTCAGATCGACCACAAAGCCGATTTCTCGGTGGAAGAGAACCTGAAGCCGGTGTTTGAGGCGCTCCAGCGGAAGGGCTTGAATCCGGAGATGCGCAAGGACGAGGAGCACTCCGCATGGGCCGCGGTGTACCACGACTCCACGGGGGCGGAACGGAGCGTCGGGATTCAACTGGCCGCGCAGCCGGAGTACCGCCGTTTCCGGGCTTTAGCGCGCACCATCGCGAGGTTCAACGAACCGCCCTTTGTGGTGGTGAAAAACGAGCATCGCGATTCCCAGCCCAACTGGGTCGAGTTGCTCGAGTACGTCAAGACCGAAGGCAAGAAGGACGCCAGCGTGAAGCGCTACAAGGGGCTCGGCGAAATGAACGCGGAACAACTGGCGGACACCACGATGAACCCGGAGAAGCGCACGCTGCTACAGGTGCGGCTGGAAGACGCCGTGAAGAGCGAAGAGATCTTCTCCACGCTGATGGGCGAGGATGTCGAGGCCCGGCGCAAGTTCATCGAAGAGAACGCGCTGGATGTGAAGAATCTCGACGTCTAGCAGGCCGCGGAAAAAGCATATTCAGCCGCCGATGAACGCCGATGAACGCTGATAACCCAAAGGCTTCTTATCTGCGTTGATCTGCGTTCATCGGCGGCCAAACTAGCCCAACTTTCGCCATAAGCCCGGAGCGCCTCGCCTACAGCGAATAGGTGTGGAACACGTAAAGGTACGTGGGGCCGATACCCGGCGTGGTTTTCTGAATGAACTGTCCGGAAAAGAAATGGCCGTAGCCGGCGCCCACGGTGAAGTGCCCGTGCTTGTAGGTGCCGTAAAGATCGGCCTCCTGACCGACATGGCGGCCCGCCGTGCCGGTGGCGGACCGGGCGATGAGTTTGCCGGAGCCGTTGTAGACGGCATCCTTGAGATTTGCCAGCCAGTAGTTGTTGTATTGGAAATTGATTGCGAAGTTCTTGGTCACTCCCAGGGTGTCCAAGGACCGGGCATTGTGGACATTGCGCCAGCCGAACAGGTCCTGATGACCGAATTTGTCGTGGTTGGCCGCATAGAGCTGGTCAAAGGTACCGGAATGCTTGGGATCGGCGGGGTTTTCCGTGCCGGACGCGTACTTATACTCGGCGGAGAGGTCGAGGGTCTTGCCGGCGATGGTCCAGCGGCGGCTGAGGGCGGCGAACCAGGCGCTGGCGCTCAGGTCCGCGAGGCCGGTTTTCCCCTTCTGGAGGGCCGCTTCCAGGCTGTAGTTCACCCCGCGCGGTACCGGCCCCGCCAGGCGGAAGCCGAAGGTATTGATGCCGAGCTTATCGGTGCCATCCGAACTAGAGCCACCGGTGAAGCCGCCGGGCCGGTTCTGGTCGTGGCGCAGAACATAGGCTTCGAGCAGGTTTTTCTTGTAGAAGTTGGGGAATACGTCATAGGTGCCCCAAACGCGGTCTCCCAGGACGGGGCGGTTGAATTCACCGATGCGCACTTTCACCACCGAAACCATCAGCATCTCCACCTGGACCTTCGGGGAGCGCCAGTACATGCGTGCTTGATCGTAGGTTCGCGAGGTGTTGCTCCAATTCGATATGCCGATGAGCCGCCCTTCGCCGTAGCTGAGCATCATCATGCGGCCCACCATCATGCCGAACCCTTTCTTGTAGGCAGGGAAGAGCTCGATGTAGCCCTCGTGCAGATCCGCCTCGTCGCGCATGGTGTTGGGAGCGCCCGAACCGTACCAGGGAGCGCGGCAGTCCTGAACCATTCCCGAGAACTTCAGCCATTTGACGGGCGTGTAGGCGAGGCCCAACCTGGTCCGAAAAAGGCCGGTGAACACGTCCAAATCTTTACCGAACGTGTTGCCGGCGCGACTCTCATAGCGTCCGCGTTGTTCGAAGGTCAACTTGAGCTTTTCGTTGGTGGCTGTGGAGATGGCCGTTGTGGCCCGCGTGCCAGGATCCCAATCTTGAGCGCTCAATGGGGTGAGAAGGAATGGAGACAAGACAAGGACTTGGACCGCAAAGGTCGCTTTCAGACGAAATGACATCGAAACCTCCCACCGTGCCCCGAAATGCTATGGTAATCCTATGGGGACGACCACACTTCTGAGCTTCGAAGAATTTGAGCAACTGCCCGACGAGCCCGGCAAGGTGGAGCTTCTCGACGGAGAACTGATTCAGTTGCCTCCCGCCAAACGCAAACACATGGAAGTCGCCCGGCGCATTCACATCCTGCTGATGCGTGCCGTGGACAAGGCCGGGACCTCGGCCAGGCTGGGTGAAGTCTACTTCGAAACCGGCTACAAGTTCTCCAGTAGAGCATGGCTCCAGCCCGACCTGAGCATTCCGTATCGCGACCAGCCGGCCGGCGACTATTTTGAATCCGCTCCCGCTCTCGCGGTCGAAGTCATTTCAGAGTCGAACAGCGCCGCGCAGATGGACCGCAAGGTGAAGATCTACCTGACCAACGGAAGCGTCGAGGTGTGGCTGGTCTATCCCGACACGCGTTGCGTCTGGGTCTTCCGCGAAGGGCACGCCGAGGAATTCCAAAGCGTGCTGCGCTCCAGTCTGCTGCCCGGTCTGGAAATCGATCTCAGCCAGCTATTCGAGTAAGTCTGAAAGAATCACTTGGCAGACGAAAGCGCCTGCCCCACGGCGCTACGCACATCTTCCAACAGAATCTCCATGTCGCGTTTCGTGGTGCGGTAGTTGAGCACGCAGCCGCGCAGGGCAAACGCCCCGCGGACGCGCGCGTTGGAGAGATAGCTGCTGCCGCCGCGCTGCACCTCCAGCATGACGCGCTCGTTGAGGGCGTCCAGATCGCCGGCAAATCCGCGGGGCCGGTAGCGGAAGCAGAAGATCGAGAGATCCACCGGCGCCAGCATTTCGAAATCGTCGGTCGCGCTTACCAGGTCCGCGAAGTATTTCGCGCAGGCGATATTGTCTTCAATCGCCTGGCCGATGGCTTCGGTGCCAACCGATTTCAAGAGCAGCCATAAATCCAGCGCGCGAAACGGTCGCGAAAGCTCCGGGCCGTAATCCCAGAAAGCGAAAGCTTCGTCACCCTCCAGGCCCACCACGCGGGTGTACTCGGCGTTCTCGCTAAACGCCGCCCGGGCCGCCGCGGCGTCGCGGTAGAGAACGCAACCGCAGCCCACCGGCAGGTAGAGCCACTTATGCGGATCGAGCGCCACCGAATCGGCCTCGCCGATGCGGCGGAAGAACGCGCGCGCGGAGGGCGCCATCGCCGCGAACCCGCCGTAGGCGCCATCCACATGCAGCCAAAGATTGTGGGCGCGCGCCAAATCGGCGATCTCTCCGATCGGGTCCACCGCTCCCGTCCCGGCTGTCCCGGCGCTGGCCACCACGCAGAAGGGCAGGTGGCCGGCGTCGCGATCCTGGCGCACCAGGTGGTCGAGATCCGCCAGGTCCATGCGCAGGTCCGCGTCCGTCTTCACGGAGCGCAGGTTGGCCGCTCCGATGCCCAGCATCGCCGCCGCCTTACGGATGGAGAAGTGAGCTTCCTCGGAGGCGTACAGGCGCATGCGGGCGCCGCCCAGGCCGTCGCGGACCACGTTCCCGGGCGCCTTCGCGCTGCGCGCCGCGGCGATCCCGGCAAAATTGGCCATCGACCCCCCGCTCACCAGCAGTCCCGCGCCGTCCGCGGGGTAGCCCAGCATCTCCTTGATCCAGCGGATGCACAACAACTCCATTTCGGTGGCCGCCGGCCCGCTCCGCCAGCAAGTCACGTTGATGTTGAAGGCCGCCGCGATCATGCTGCCCATCGCCGCCACCGGCATGCCCGGCGAAGAGACGTAGCCGAAGAATCGCGGGTGGCCGTTGTGGCGGCTGAACTCCTCCACCACCTCGCGCACCGTGCCCAGCAGGTCCGCGAACGGCTCTCCGGCGGATGGAGCGGGCTCGTCGAGCCGCCGCCGCAGTGCAGCCGAAGTGGTGGGGCGCAACACGGCACGAGCGGCCAGCGTGTCGAAATATTCCGCCACGAGATCGAGGGCAGCGCGGCCCATTTCGCGGATCTCCGCACCGGGAATTGAAAGGCTATTCGGCAAAGTGCCAGAGTAACAAACTCCGGGATCGCTTGGTGTTTGAGGGATGCGATTCGACGCGGAGACGCTGACGAACACGGAGCCGCGGGCCATCGAGAGCATGGTCCAAATGTTCGACGTGCATATCAACTCGAACAATCAAATGCAGACCATGGCGATCTCCGGTACCGCCCCTCCTCAGATGTCACAGTTCTCGATCTCCAACGCCACGGTGAGCGAGGACGGGACGACGATTCGAATCGACCGCATGCACGCGGGGCTGAGGATTCCCATCTCGGTTGCGTCTCCGCAGAAAAACACGGAGTACTTCGATTCCGGGATCGATCAGGATGTGGATGTGAAGGAAGGCCAGAAGGTGGTGGTTGGCCGCTCCAGCCTTGCAGGTCCGCAACAGGCGCTATTTCTGATTCTGACTGCGCGCGTGATTCAGTAGCCTCAACTCAAGCCTTGGAGGAAGTAATTGGTGCGTTTTTCGCGGGCGATGGTGGTGGGGTCGCCGTGGCCGGGGAAGACATCGGTATCGCCGGGGAGGCCCAGCAGTTGGCCGTGGATGGATTCCAGGATCTGGCGGCTG
>JADGNT010000318.1 GCA_017883345.1 Candidatus Solibacter sp.
TGCCAGTCTTGTCAGTCCCGGGGGCGCTCGTGGGTGGCGATGAAGTCACCATGGCAGTTTTTCATGAGCTTTCGCGGGCCGAAGGCCCATCCCAACAGGATCGAAAAAGCACCTCGGGGGACCCGGCTCAGGACCGGGGACAGACAGGACTGCCAGCGAATTTCCGGCAAAGAGCGCCGGAAATTCATGGCAGTCTTGTCAGTCCCCGGTTTACGCCGTGCCGCGCCGCTCGCTGCCCCAGAGGATGCACGCCAGAATCCCGGCAATCGCCGCGTCGGTGATTTCCGGCTGGCGGTTCGGCAGGTAGCGCTGCGCTGCTTCCAGCAGTACTAACGCCGCTGCTACCGACATGCCCGCGCTCCAATAGCGCAGACCCGACGCGCGCAGCAGCCACACCAGCGTGCCGTACTCGAAGGCCTTGCGGAGCAGCACCAGCGCCGCGTTCAGCCGCTCGCTCGCCAGCGTGGCGGAGAAGGGAATCCACGACATGGCGCGTGCCGGCGCGGTGAATTCGAAGGGCGACAATTCCCGGAGCATGATGGCCGCCGCCAGCATGCCGGCCCCGGCGCGCACGCGCGAACCCTCCGCGAGGCAGGTCCACAACAGCATGGCGAGGCCGGCGCCAATCAGTTCGTCCGGGGCCAGCGTGCGCTCCATAATCAGCAGGCGCAGCGGCAGGCAGAGCATGGCCAGCAAAAGCCACGGCGCTTTCAGCCGCCCGGCCACCGCCCGCATCACCAGCGCAAAGGCGAACCATTCGGCGGCACTGGCGCCAACCTCCACCATCGAAATCGGCGTCGCCAGGAAGCGTGCCACATTGGCCCGCAGGCGTCCGCGGCTGAAGAGCGGAATCAGCGGGTACAACTGGTAGCCAGCCCAGCAACAGGCCAGCATCAGCGCGCCGCCGGCTCCCCGATGCCCTTGGCGGCGCCGCGTGATTTCGAAAATCTCCTGGCGGAAGATCAGCGCCGCGCATACGCCGCCCACCGTGCCCGCGAAATTGCAGGCCACGTCCAGCAGGCTGCACGTGCGGCTCGCATCGAAAATCTGCAGCATTTCGATGGACGCCGAAAGTCCCGTGCCCAACATCACCGTTGCAAGGGCCGCCGCGGCACGCGGCAACCGGCGCATGAAAACCAGTACCGCGGTCAGCCCCAGGGGAAAATAGAGCAGCACGTTGACACAGGCGTCGCGCCACGCGAACCGGTCGATCTTCGCCGGCCAGGCGTGCAGCAGGATCGCCAGCGGGCTGGCGTCCGTCCGGCCGAAATCGAACCCGAACGGATACAGCGAGCCGTAGACGATGAAGGCGACGACGATCGGCAGGAGGCGCCGCACTCAGCGTCTCGCGAAGCGCCGCAGGCGGAAGATCTCGACCAGGGAAATATACAGGTTGACCGCTCCCAGGCCGCTGACCGCGCCGCGTACATACAGGTTGCCCCAGTAGGGCTTCATTGGCGGCAGTAGGCCGGAGAAATAATTGCCGTCCCAGGATTCGGTCCACGGGACGATCAACAGATACAGTCCGATCTCCAGGCAGAACGTGATGAACACCACGGCCGACACCTTTTGATACCAGTGGTACTTTGGCGGCGGTACCGCGATCGGAGAGTGCACGGTTTCGGCAGTTGCGGGCGACTGCGGGTCGGAGGGCATCATGCGGCGCCCGCCGTGTCGAAGAGGCCCAGTTGCCCGCCACTGTCCAGCGGGAAGCGCGATTGCGCCCGCACCGGTTCAAAACTCAGGCGGTGCAGCGGAGTAGGCCCATATTGTTCGAGGGCGCGGCAGTGCTCCGCTGTGGCGTAGCCCTTGTGTGCGGCCAGTCCGTACTCGGGGAAGATCCGGTCCCAGGCGCGCATGCAGGCGTCGCGCTGTACTTTGGCCAGAATCGATGCCGCCGCGATGGCATGGCAGCGCGCGTCGCCCTTGATCAGCGCGCGCTGCGGCAAGGCAAGTTCCAGCGGAACCGCGTCCACCAGCAGGAAATCCGGCGCGGGATGCAGGCGGTTGACCGCTATCCGCATGGCCATGCGCGAAGCCTGGTAGATGTTGACCCGGTCGATGGTGGCCGCATCCACCGCGCCGATGGCCCACGCCACCGCGCGCTCGCGAATGCGTTCGGCCAGCACCTCGCGGCGCTGGGGTTCGAGCAGTTTGCTGTCGTTGAGGCCACGCACCGGCCGATCTTCGGAGAGGATGACGGCGCCGGCGAAGACCGCGCCGAACAATGCGCCGCGGCCTACTTCGTCCACACCTGCCACGGCATGAAAGCCGCGCGCGCGCAGTTCTCGCTCCAGAGTCGCTGCACAGCGGAATTTGCCACCTGCCGGAATCGGCCGCATGGCGAGACGGAAACTATCCGCGCTCTTTCAGACGGGCAGCCTTGCCCTTCAAGGCGCGCAGATAGTACAGCTTGGCGCGGCGTACGCGGCCCGTGCGGACCACATCGATGTGATCCACCACCTTGGCGTGCACCGGGAAGATACGCTCCACGCCCTGGCCAAAACTGACCTTGCGGACGGTGATGCTCTCGCCCATGCCCATGCCGTTGCGGGCAATCAACACGCCTTCGAAAGCCTGCAGGCGCTCTTTCTCGCCTTCCCTGATTTTCACGTGAACCTTGATGGTGTCACCGGGGCGAAATGCGGGGAACTCTTTCTCCCGCTTGTTCTTGGTAATGAATTTGGTCAACAACGCATTCTGCATGACAATGTCCGTAATCTCCTAGTGTACAACATGTTTGGGCGGTGAAGGAAATCAGGAGGAAGCATGCCCCCACGAATGGGGGCATGGCAGCCTGGAAGGCTACGCTACGGTTGCGAATCGAGACATGTTAGTCTTTTATTTCGGTTCAGGAGCAAGACATGGCACGCTTTTCAAGATTGAAAGTTCTTAACACCATGATCGATACGGGCCTGGTGCCCGTCTTCTACCACCCTAACCTGGAAGTGGCCCGCGAGGTGGCGGCGGCCTGCCTCGCCGGCGGTTGCCGGATGCTGGAGTTCACCAACCGCGGCGACCATGCCTGGGAGGTTTTCAATGAATTGGAGAAGTACTGCGCCCGCGAACTGCCCGAAATGATCCTCGGCGCCGGTTCCATCGTGGACCCCGGGACGGCGTCCTTGTATATCAATTGCGGCGCCAATTTCGTGGTCGGTCCGGTGCTGAATCCCGATGTCGCGCGCACCTGCAACCGGCGCAAGATCCCCTACTCGCCCGGTTGCGGCAGCGCGTCGGAGATCTCGCAGGCGGAGGAACTCGGCTGCGAAATCGTCAAGGTGTTCCCCGGTAAGGAAGTGGGCGGCCCCGCCTTCGTGAAGTCCGTCAAGGGGCCGTGCCCGTGGGTCTCCATCATGCCCACCGGAGGCGTGGAGGCCACCGAAGCCTCGCTCAAGAGCTGGTTCGGCGCCGGCGTTTCCTGCGTCGGCATGGGCTCCAACCTGGTGAGCGGCGAACTGCTCAAGGCCGGCGATTATCCGGGCATCGCCGCCAATGTGCGCGCCACCCTGGACCTGATCCGAACGATTCGGGGAGGGAAATAGGCCATGGCACTGGCCATCAAACCCCGCGAGAGTTGCCGTTGGGACGCTGCCGCGCTCGGCGAGATCATGCTGCGGCTCGATCCCGGTGAAGGCCGCATCCGCTCTACGCGCTGCTTCCATGTCTGGGAAGGCGGCGGCGAGTACAACGTGGTCCGCGGGTTGCGCCGCTGCTTCGGCCTGCGCACCACCGTGGTCAGCGCCATCGTCGAAAACGAAGTCGGCCGCCTGCTCGAAGACCTGATGCTGCAAGGTGGCGTCGATCTCTCCCACATCCAGTGGGCGCCCTTCGACGGCATCGGCCGCAATGCGCGCGTCGGCTTGAACTTCACCGAGCGCGGCTACGGCCTGCGCGGCGCGGTGGGCTGCTCCGACCGCGGCTGGTCGGCGGCCTCGCAAATGGCGCCCGGCGACGTGAATTGGAAGCAGCTCTTCGAGGAGGAGGGGGTCCGCTGGTTCCATTGCGGCGGCATTTTCGCGGCGCTCTCCGCCACCACGGCAGATCTGGTGATTGAGGCCATGGAAGCCGCGCGCGCCGCCGGCACCGTCATCTCCTACGACCTCAACTTCCGCGCCTCGCTGTGGAAGTCGCAGGGCGGCATCGACCGCGCCGTTGCGGTCAACCGGCGCATCGCCTCGCTGGTGGATGTCATGATCGGCAACGAAGAGGATTTCACCGCCGCCCTGGGATTCCAGGTGCCTGGGATGGATGAGCATATCTCGAAGCTCGATCCGGCGAACTTCCGCAAGATGATTGCCGAAGTGGTCACCATGTACCCCAACTTTAAGGCGGTGGGCACTACACTGCGCAATGCCAAGACGGCCACGCTCAACGATTGGGGCGCGATTCTCTGGACTGGCGGCCAGTTCCACGAAGCGCCGCTGCGCGAGAATCTGGAAATCTACGACCGCGTCGGCGGCGGCGACAGCTTCGCTTCCGGCCTGGCCTACGCGTTCCTCGCGGGCAAGACGGGCCAGGAAGCGGTGCAGTACGGCGCGGCGCACGGCGCCCTCGCCATGACCACCCCGGGCGATACCAGCATGGCGTCGCTCAAAGAGGTGGAGGCGGCCATGAAAGGCAAAGGCGCGCGGGTAATCCGGTAGCCGTGGGGCAGGCGTTTCCGCCTGCCAACGCCCGCTTTCAGGCGTGTTTTCCTCACCTATCTTGACATGCTGACGGAACTCACCTCGTGCGGGATGCTCGTCCCGAAAGGGGTCCTTTGTGCAACCAAGCATCGACGCCCCTCCGTTTCTCCAGACGGGCCGAAGAGGGGATATGCTTACGGGTGTGTCAACGGACAACGATATAGGCACTCAGACCGCAGCGCGGGTCTTGGAGATTCTTGCGGCGGTGAAGCGTTTGGCGGTGGAATATTACCGGCTCACCGGTAGACCTTTGGGGGTCACGGGTGGGGGTAGGATATAGGGTAGGATGGCAATCATGGCTGCAGACATGATCATCAAGAAGAAACATCTTTCACTCATTCAGGCATGCCCGATAACAGCTCAGGGCGCAACGTGGCTCGACGAAAACTACGGAGATTGGGATCTTGATGACGGAGTCGCAATCCTCCCAGAATTGCTCGATGAAGAAATCGAGCGGATGCAAGAATGTGGCCGCACCGTTGTGAAGAAGTTTTGACGGCCCGTCTCACGGCTGTGGATCTTTCCGCGCGGCTCGTTTCCTCTCCCGCGTCCGCTTCTCGCGTCCTTCGGCCTTCAGGAAATCGGATTTGCACTGTTGGCAAACTTCGATCCAGTCGTCCATGTCCCCATTTTAGCGCCGCAGAAACGTACGCCACGCCCAGCAAAAAAGCCCTCCGGGTGATCGGGCCGGAGGGCTTTTTTAAAGGTCCCCTTTGTGCGTTCACGCCTTTTGGAAGGGCGCATATGGCGCTTTTTGACGGGAGATCGGTCACTCCTGAGCCGGGTGTTTGGTCGAGCCCGGCCCTGAATAACTCGAATTCTTCATCCGTGATCATCGCTTGGGCTCCTTTTGAATTTCTGCTAGGAGTTGCTGAACTTGTGCTTTGAAAACTTCCTTGTTCCACCGGGTGAGGAAATCGAGCCAGTGACGAGGCGTGCCATCGGGGACGTGTCGCCAGCCAGCCGCACGCGGGGGCTCGCCGACAAATATCACACGTTCAGTGGGTACGCTCTTAATCTCGTTCTCAAGCTGTGATCGCCAGTAGCGTCCATACCGTCGACAGTCGGGGTTATTTAGTTTGAGCTTCGTCCCGTTGGCCGCATCCTTCCAGATGTCAGTGATGTACACACGCCGGAAGAAGTCTTTGGCGGAAACACAAGCTGAAGCGCTTATGAGGACGCGGAATAGCTCAGCCAGCTCGGCTTGTTTTGGTTCATTGAAAGCCCAGTCAAAGAAAATCTCCCGATGCCGAGTGATCGCCTTCTCCACAGTAGTGCATTGCGTTGTCCATCGGTCTTCCGTGAACGAAACTGACGGCGCATGAATATGACCAAAGCCTTGAACTTGCCGCTCGTGTCCCCGTGGTCGATCTCACCACCATATAGCGCGGGCAAAAGGAACTCTTGCTTGGGAGCCCCGGGGTTTTCGGAGTAGATCTTCCGAGCAAAGGCTGTAAAGTCGAATGCCACGGTCAAAAATTGTACCATTGCGAGCACTGAACAGGCAGAAGCTTACGCGACCTGTGGATAACGGCTCGACACGGAAGAACGCGCCCCTAACGTTTCACAAAGGGTGGGTTT
>JADGNT010000319.1 GCA_017883345.1 Candidatus Solibacter sp.
CATCCGGATGCTCGGCCGCCGGCTTGCGCAGAATCGTGCCGCCGTTGTTGATCAGGATATCCACCGGAGGGCATTCCGCCTTCACCTTTTCGACGAACCCGTACACCGCCGGGCGATCCGCCAGATCGCACGCGTACGTCCAGCAGCGGCGGCCGCGGGCCGCCACCTCCCGCTCTACCGTGCTGCCCTCCGCTTCCATGCCGGCACTGGTGGCCACGATGTCCGCGCCCGCTTCCGCCAGGGCCACCGCCATCGCCTTGCCGATGCCGCGCCGGGCGCCGGTGACCAGAGCGGTCTTGCCGCTCAGATTGAATTTGTCGAGTATAGTCACTGAAATCAGTCCGTACAACTCACCAGAATCTTCATGCAATCGCCGCCGCCTTCCATGCGGTGCATGGCTTCTTCCAGACGGCCCAGCGGCAGCACGCCGGTAATCAGTTTTCCGAGCGGCAGCCGGCCCGACGCCGCCAGTTCGATCGCCAGATCGAAATCCTCCGCCTCATACACGCGCGCACCGGTTAGCTTCAGTTCGCGCCAGAAGAAGCGGAACAGATCCACCTTGGGCGCTTCGCCAAAGATCGCCACCACCACGATGCGTCCGCGCGTCCGCGGCAATTTCGTCATCGTGTCCGCGCCCGCCTGCGATCCCGAAACTTCGAACACCACGTCCGCGCCCGCGCCCCCGGTCCGTTCGTTGACCAGCCCGTGCAGATCGGTCTCCAGCGGATTCGCCGCCTCGATCCCCAGATCGCGCGCCAGTTGCAGGCGGAACGCGTTGACCTCCGCCAGCACCACCCGCGCGCCGCGCGCCTGCGCCACCAAGGCGACCAGAATGCCGATGGGTCCGCCGCCGATCACGGCCGCGAACTCCCCTTCCTTCAACTCGCTCAGGCGCACGTCGTGACACGCCACCGCCACCGGTTCCACCATCGCGCCCTCGCGCAACGCCAGCCCCTCCGGCAGCCGGTGCAGCGTGTGCGCCGGCACCGTCCACATGCCTTGCAGCGCGCCCGGCGTATCGATCCCGATAAATTTCAGGTTATGGCAGATATGGCTGTGGCCCGCCACACAGGCCGGGCAATGCCCGCACGGGTCCAACGGACGCACCGTCACGCGGTCGCCCGCGCGCCACCCCGCCACCCCGCTGCCCACCGCCGCGATGGTCCCCGACATTTCGTGCCCCATCACGTGCGGCAGCGTCAAACGGTGCGCCATGGCGCCATGAAACAGGTGGAGATCGGTGCCGCAGATACCGCAGTACGCAACCCGGATCTGCACCTGCTCCGCCGCCGGTTCCACCGCCACGCAGCCACCCACGCGCAACGTCCGATTGCCTTCAAAGAATGCCGCCTGCATGAACGACCCCTTTTTATTTAGCCAGGCGCGCGCTCAGCGCCAGATAGAAAATCGTGCTGACCGCAATCACCGCGCCGTGGGGAAGCCCCAGAGCCTTTTTGTTCTTCACATCCAGCTCTTCGTTCGCCAGGTAGGCCGGCCGCCCGCTCTTCATTTCGCTGAGGATGAAGCTCACATTGAAAAGCGTCTTCTTGAGCCGCCCGCGGGCCACCACCAGGATCAAGGCCATGACTCCGCCAATCAGGGCGGTGACGAAGAAGATTCCGAACCACCGCTCCCACCCCACCAGCGCGCCGATCGCCGCCATCAGTTTGACGTCACCCGCGCCCATCGCATGCAAGGCGTAAAGCGCCGCATAGATGCCAAACGCTACCGCCAGCCCAATCAGCGAGAACCCGAGGCCGGCTCCTTCCTGCGAACCGATGACCGTATTCATGGCAATGCCAAGCACCACGCCAGTCACCGTGAGCCAGTTGGGAATTCGCCGGTAGAGCATATCGAATACCGCGGCGGTCAACAGCACGATCAGCAGCACCATCGCCACTTTTGGTGGCGGGAGAGTGAACAGATACACCAGATTCATGGACTGCTAATTGTAGCGCGCTACGTGGCATGAGGCTCCGCCTTGTGCATGGTGGGGCAGGCGGAGTACCCTCTGGGTCCCCTGCCAATCCGAGCGAAGCTCGGACGTCTTCTTTCCGCCCGTTGCGCTTCTTACTGCGCCGCGCCGTTCGCCGGAATCGCCCGCGTGGCCCGCAACTGGATGCCCTCGCCGTATGCGGCCTGCCCCGGAATGGTGACCGGCAGGCGCCCCGTGATCGCGATCTCGCCCAGCGTGGCGCGCGCCGCCGCGATCTCGCTCGGCGCCACATTGCTGTACGTCGCCAGGTACGCCGTCACGTTGCCGAAATTGCGCAGCACATACGGATTGCCCAAGGCGATCAGCGCCACCGGCTTGCCGGACGAAATCAACGCCTCCAGCGCCCGCGGCAGTTCCCCGCCCAGCATGCCCACCGTGCCGCGATACGCCCCCACCGACGCGAACGCCGCCACCACATAGCTCTCACACCCCATCAGGCGGCCCACCGCTTCATCCACTTGCTCGCGCGAGAACGCCGAATCCCACGTGGTTACCACCGCGCGCGGCGCAATCTTGCGGATTTCCTGGCTGAACAACTGGCCTTCCGTGGACTGCCGGCTCTCCGGCATCACCACGTAGCAGGCCTTGTCCGGCGCCGCCAGCGGAATCATGCCTCCCCCGTTGCGCACCAGCGTCACCGCGTGGTCGGCGATCTCCTGCGCCTTCTCGTTGGACTCCGGCGAATCCACCACGTCGCCGATGCCTTCCAGATCCACGAAGCGCTTGCGGTCCAGCCCCACCCGCTCCTTGGCGGCCAGTACCTTGATCACGCTTTCCTGGATCCGCTGGCGCGTCAGGCGGCCGCTCTGCACCGCGGCCGTCACCGCTTTCACCACCGCCTCGGGGTCGGTCGGCATCAGCAGCACGTCGGCGCCGGCTTCTAGCGCCCTCACCGCCGCGTCGCCGGTCGAAAAGCTCTTGACGATGCCCGCCATCTCCAGCGCGTCGGTCACGATGATGCCCTTGAAGCCCAGCTCCTTCTTCAATAAATCGGTCAGAATCGCCGAAGAAAGTGTCGAGGGGATACCCGGCGGCGAGAGCGCCGGCACGGCGATGTGCGCCGTCATCACCGAATCCACCCCGGCCTCGATCGCGGCCTTGAACGGCACCAGCTCGAGGTGCTCCAGGCGGTCGCGGTCCACCGTAATCGTGGGCATGTTCATATGGCTGTCCACCGCCGTGTCGCCGTGTCCCGGGAAATGCTTCGCGGTAGCCAGCGCGTAGTTCTTTTTGTCGCTGTGGGCGCCTTCGATGAATGCCCTCACCTGCGCCGCCACGGCCTCGGGGTTTTCGCCGAAGGATCGGATATTGATGATCGGATTATCCGGATTATTATTCACGTCCGCCACCGGATAGTAAATCCAATGAACCCCCAGCGCCCGCGCCTCGCGCGCCGTGACCTCGCCTTCGTAGCGCGAGTACGCCGGGTTGCCCGTCGCCCCGAACGCCATGGCGTGCGGAAACACCGTGGTGCCGCCGACGCGCATGGAAGCGCCGCGCTCGAAATCGCCGCTCACCATCAGCGGCGTCTTCGCCAGGCGCTGCATGCGGTTCAGAAACGCCGCCACCGCGTACGGCTCCGCCTTCTGGATTGCCCGCCCGTTGGACCAGTTCACCAGGATCAACCCGCCCACTTTGGTGTCCCGGATCTGCCCCATGAACTTGCGGTATTCCCGGGAGTGCGAGTTGGGCGCCGTGCCGTGAAAAGAGATGAAGACCAACTGCGCTACTTCGTCGCGCAACGTCATGCTCTTCATCCAGCGCCGCACCGTGGGGGAAGCCTTGGGCGCGCTCGCGGGCCTGGCCGCGGGAGTCGCCTTCCGGGGAGCTGCCGGGGCCGCCGCGCCGGCGGCGGCGGCCAACGCCAGAAATACCGAAATCAGACGAGGATGAGAGAGCACCACCCTTCCAGTGTGACAGATTTTCTTTATTGGCCGATCGCTTCAGCACGCGTCTTGGGGGCTTTTTGCGAGCCGGGCGGCTTGCGCACCGGGCGGTTCACCAGGCGTTTCACCGTGCGCACCAGGCGGGCCGGTTCGTTGGCGCTCTTGGCGATCACCGCATCGGCGCCGGTGTTCTGCTCCGTCAGCCCCAGCGGCTCCACAAAACCGGACAGGAGAATGATCCGCGCGTTCGGGTCCAGCAGGCGAATGCGTTGGATCAGTTCCACGCCGTTCATGCGCGGCATGCGGTAATCCGTCACCACCACGTCGAACTTGGCAGCCTGGAAGAGTTTAAGGCCCTCTTCTCCGTTGACCGCGGTCTGTACGCAATATCCGATCTCTTCCAGTAGGCAGCGGCGGACCAACAATCCGTCGCTATTGTCATCGACCAGAAGAATGTTCGGTGTTGAAGGTGTTGCAGAGGTGAGAATCTTCATTGGCGGAACGAGTAGGAGCGTAACAGACCCGTAACCTCGCTGTCAACGGTTTTGCATCGTCTTGGAAAGTCGCCAGATGGAGTCCTTGACAAACGCAAATTCGTGGCGCATGTGGGCCAGACCATCGCCTTTGCGTGGTCTGTCAAACCTCGATGCCTGACAGACGACACAAAACGATCGTCCGTCCCACTGCCGTCTACTCCACCGCGCGCGGCGCTTTGTAGCCGGTCTTGGTGACGATCTGGTACTTGATCGGCTTGCCCTTTTCGTCTTTCACGGGTAGCGGCTCGTTGGTCGCCGGATTCACCAGTTCCACCTTGATCTTGCGAAAAGCGCCATCGTGCTTCGTATTGCTCGGCTGGTAGGTCAGTACGTACTGGTTGCGCAGCGCCTGGTGCAGCATCTGGAAGATCTGCCCGTATTCGCCTTCAAACCTCGGGAAGTACGCCGCGCCGCCGGTCTCCTTGGCGAACGTGCGTAGTTCGTTGTCGGCCTGCAGGAACGTGATGTTTGCGGCCCCGCTCATGCCCCCCCGCGCATCGGCCATTTCGCGCTGCATCTGCATGATCCCGATCGAGTAGATCGGCACGCCGGACTCCTGAAGTTTCTTGCGCGTCTGGTCGTAGGTGAGTTTGCTGAAGGTGTCGATCCCGCTGGTAATCAGCAGGATGGCCTTGCGGCCTTCGATTTCGCTCATGCGGTCCGCGGTGTCGGTGATGGCGTCGAACATGTTGGCTTCGCTGAAGGCGGCGATCTTCAACCGGTCTAGCCCTTCGCGGATTTTCGCCTTGTCCGTGGTGAAATCCGTCAGGATCTCCGTCCGCATGTCGTAGGCCACCACCGCGGCGTAATCTTCCGGCTTCAGGCTCTCCGCAAAACCCCAGGCCAGTTGCAGCGTCTGGAACCATGCATAGCTGTAGTAGCGTTGGAACAGATTGCTGAACTCGATAACCAGGGCGATGGTCATCGGCGCCTCGCCCATATCCACCTTGCGGAGCTGCTGCGGCACATTGTCTTCCAGCACGCGGAAGTTCCCCTGCGGAATGCCCGGGATGAAGTGGCCTTTGTTGTCGATCACGGCCACGTCGAGGGTCACGATATCGACGTCGGTCTTGAACCGGACCGCGTCGCCGCCCTTGTTTAACTGCGGATCCTTCTTCAGCTTGGAGGGAATCTTGGGAAGTTCCTCTTCGTTGGGCGTATTGCTGTCCGCGCTCTTGCGGGGACGCGCCACCGTGGAGCCGGGCTCCTTCAGGGGGCCCTGCGTCTGACCGGTCAGCATATTCGCCACCACCAGAATCATGGCCGCGCAAGGCACAACGACTTTTATGGATCGCATAGGCGTACTTCTAGCGTAACTATATCAGAGGACGCGACGGCGCGCCGCGCAGTTTCGGGCATGTTTCGAAGAACGCCGGCAAGGACGCCGGCGTGGCAGCCTGAAAGGCTACGCTACGGAGTGCTAATTGACCCAGGGGCCGCGGCCCTGCTTCTTCATGTAGACCTGGAACTTTCTCTTGGCGCGCTGCAGTTTCCATTGGCGATACGCGCCGCCCCAGTCCGGCAGCTTCAGCCGAATCCCCGGCACGCGCGATTTCAGGTAAACGAACCCCACCACCATGCCACCCAGGTGGGCGATATTGCTGACTCCGCTGTTCACCCCGGTCGACATCCACAACTCGATGGCCGCATAGATCATGACCATGTACTTGGCCTTGATGGGAAACAGGAAGTTCATCAGCACGGTCTGGTCGGGATAGCAGACGCCGAAGGCCAGCAGGAGGCCGTAGATCGCGCCCGAAGCGCCGATCGTGCTGGTATGCCAGTTGCCGATCACGGCGTTAAGCAGGACATCGCACAGACCGGCGCCGATGCCGCAGATGAA
>JADGNT010000320.1 GCA_017883345.1 Candidatus Solibacter sp.
ATCCGGAAGATGGCTTTCGCGACGCGCCACCGCCTGCTTCTCCCTAAGGCACTTGTGCCGTTTCTCGTCTTTGTGCGGGTCCTGATAGCTCCGGGGGCGAACGGCGCACACTTACGATAAGGGCTGTTCACGCCAGTTATGTCGGGACCGAACATGAAAGCGTCCGATGGGCATCTCCGGCCACGCAGAACTCCGGGCCGTTGTTTCGCTGCCACTGATAACCCGCGATCACTTCAGCGGAATGCGATAGATATTCCGCTGCACGCTCGCCTTCGCGTAAGCGAAGGTACCCGCGCTCGGGGACGGCTCGATGAAGCTGTCCAAACGCTTTGCGCCCGGGACCTTCAGGGCCTCTTCGGCCGACCCGAATCCCTGTGCAGGCAGCGGACCAAACATTGAGCCATGGACGGTGGGAACCGCTACCGCCCGGGCACTCTTTCCATTCTCGAACGAGAACAACATGGTGGTCGCATCCGGTGTCCATCGGACAGAGCACGCGTCGCACAGCATGACCGAGCGTGACCCGTCGGTCGCGTGGGCTGAGACGCGTATCGGGGAGCGCTCACTGGACCCGGCCCCCTCGGCCACGGCCCATTTGTAGTCGGGCGAAATCCGATATAGCTGGTTGATCGGCTCCGAGACCCGGCGGCTCTCGCTGCCGTCCAGGCGCATTCGCCGCAGGAAATGTTTGCCCTCCTCCAGGGAGCGCATGACCAGCTCGTCGTTGGACACGAAGCGGGGTTCATCCAGGGTGGCCGCAACCGGTACTTGCCGCGGAGGCGAGCGCCGATCGAGCGCTGCCAACCACACCTGGGTTTGCCCGTTCGTAGCCAGCGTCTGGAGCGCGACGCGTTTGCCGTCGGGGGAAACGTCGTACTCCATAACGGATAGATCGGGGAAAAGATTGTCGCTCTGAAAGCTGTCGAGGTCGACCGACACCAGGTTTCCGCTCCGCCGGTCAGGATCGCCGCTGGTCAGGCGAATGAAGTACAGCTTCTTGCCATCAGGAGAAAAATGGGGGACGACCGAGTTCCCCTGCAGCGCAATTTCGCGGTCCTCTTTTTGCGGACGGTGGAGCCACAGGCTGACGCGCGACGACCCCATCGCGGTGTACAGCGCGCGGCCGTCCGGTGCTACGGCGATTCCCACCTGTTCGTCGGGCCCAAAGGTGATCTGCTCAGGCCTTCCGCCCGGATAGCGCTGCCGCCAGATATGAAACCCTCCCGCGTCCAGGTTCAGGTACATCCACTTTCCATCCGGCGACCACGCCACGTTCAAACATGGGCTGCGCGGAGGGCCGACTTGCACTCCGCTGGAGCTGCCATCGAAGGGCACGAGCCGGCACGGCAGCCATTCCCCCGACGGGCCCATTTCCGTCATCAATACCTGTTTGCCATCCGGTGCCAGGAGAGAAAGATGCGCCATCCCTCGCTCGGTGGGCGGCACATAGATGTCGCGCTGCCCGGTGCGGCCCTCGCCGGCCGTCACCAGCGCCATGTGCAAGCCTTGTTTGATCTCGGAGAACAGTACCTGCTGGTTGCCGATCCAGTGCAGCGATTCCGCATTGGGTAGCAGAAGCTGCGCTTCGCCGCCGAGCACCGGGACCACGAAAGTGTTCCAGTTCACCTTGTCGTCTATACCGGTATAGGCGATGCGCGAGCTGTCCGGCGAAAAGGTCAGCCCCATCTTTTGCATCCCGTCGTGCGTGAGCTGTACCGGGTCGCCGTTCGGTAGCAGCTTCAGGTAGATGTCCCCCGCGGGCAGAAACAGATCGGCCCCGCGTACGAACGCGAGCATCCGGCCGTCGGGAGCGATCGTGGGGTAGATTACCGAGTCGCTGAAGTCGGTGACCTTCACCCATTCCGGCTGCGGCGCCGGAGTAGGCGCCGACGCATTCCAGAGCCAGGCGGCGATCGCTCCGGTCACAACCAGCGCACCCGCTAATGCTATCCAGATACCGCGCCGGGCGCGGCGAGCCGCTACCGGCGCCGCTGTGACCTTGGCCGAGGAAGCGTGTGTGTCTCGCCGCAGTCGCTTCAGGTCCGTCTTCAGTTCGCCCGCGCTCTGGTAGCGGAACTCGCGGTCTTTCTCCAGGCACTTGAGAATGATGTGCTCCAGATCGGGCGCAACGAGCGGGTTGAGCCGCGACGGCGGCGCCGGCTGGCGGTTCAGGATGGCGTCGAACAGCACTGCCGAAGTTGCACCCGTGAACGGCAGCGCGCCGGTGGTCATCTCGTAGAGCACCGCGCCCAGGCTGAACAGGTCACTGCGCGCATCGACGTCCTCGCCGCGGGCCTGCTCGGGAGACATGTAAGCGACGGTGCCCACGGCAGAGCCGGGACTGGTGAGGAACTCCCCGTCGGTTTCCGCGGCCGACAACGACATTCCGGCGGCGCGACGCGTCCGTACCTGCTTGGCCAGGCCGAAGTCCAGTACTTTCGCCTCGCCGCGCTCGGTGACGAAAAGGTTGGCGGGTTTCAGGTCGCGGTGAACAATGCCTCGCGCGTGCGCCGTCTCCAGCGCATCGGCAATTTGGATGGCCAGTTCAATCGCCGTCTCCGGGGAAAGGTCTCGCCGCTGAATGTGCTCGGTGAGGGGCGCGCCGTGCAGCCGCTCCATGACGATGAAGTGCCGCCCCTCGTGCTCTCCGATGTCGTGGATGGTGCAGATGTTGGGATGGTTGAGCGCGCTCGACGCCCGCGCCTCCCGTTGCAGCCGCTCCAGGGCATGCGGGTCGTCCCACAGCCGCTCGGGCAGGAACTTCAGCGCCACGCGCCGGCCCAGCCGGCTGTCTTCGGCCTCGTAAACGACGCCCATGCCGCCCTGCCCCAACTGCTTCACGATCCGGTAGTGCGATATGGACTCACCGAGCATGCTATTCCTCAGTTAGCGCATGGTACCCCAGCGCGGAAAGAGGTGACAATCACATCGGCGGGTGGCCCTGCTCGTAGTGCAGGCGTCTCGCCTGGGGGCCGGCCGGCTCTTTCCGACCGAATAAACTCATGGAGTTGCCCCCATCCTTCCGCCCGGGTTTGGCGGAGGATGGGGACGTCTCGTGGGGTCACCAGAAATCTCGACGACGTCTCAGATAACTGGTGGGTCTTGTTGTACCCTCTCCGCGTCATACCCTGGGGCTTGAAGCGATTTCACGATACGCACTGCCTGCACAACTGTTGATAATGTATGGTCCGCCGCGCCGCTGCAAGGGAGAAGTTCAAAGAATAAAACCGGTTTGCGCAAACGTGTCCGGTTTGGTTGTGGATCAAGGGCGCACAGCAGCCCAGCTGCCCTCAGGAGCAGTCAACGAGTGTGAAATCCCCTTCACGTAAGTTTGCGCTTTTTCTTCGCGGCAAAGGCGAACGAAAAGCGCATACTTACGATATGCGCTGTTAACAACAATCATCGGCAGCGCCCTTGGTGGATCGGGCCGTTCACGCTAGAATGCGCGCACTTTCCTCAAGGGGGAGAAATGGCTCTGGTTGCGGGAACCCGCCTGGGTCCTTATGAGATCGTAGACGCACTGGGCGCGGGCGGCATGGGCGAGGTGTACCGCGCGCACGATTCACGCCTGGGGCGTGACGTTGCGGTGAAGGTGCTGCCGGAAGCGGTCAGCGCCGACGCCGAGAGGCTGGCGCGCTTTGAGCAGGAGGCGCGGGCCGTCGCAGCCCTGAATCACCCAAACATTCTTTCCGTCTTCGATATTGGCGATGACCGCGGGACCCGGTACATCGTTTCCGAACTGCTGGAAGGCGAGACGCTGCGCAACAAACTCGGCAGCGGCCTCTTGCCGGTCCGTCGGGTCGTGGAGTATGCGCTGCAGATCACTCAGGGGTTAGCGGCCGCCCACGGCAAGGGCATCGTCCATCGCGACCTGAAGCCGGAAAATATTTTCATCAGCAAGGATGGACGGGCCAAGATCCTCGACTTCGGACTGGCCAAGCAGAATGCCCTGGCGGCGAGCGCAGATTCCGCGACCATGACGGCCATGGCGCAAACGACCCCGGGAATGATGGTGGGGACGATCGGGTATATGTCGCCGGAGCAGGTACGGGGCAAGGTGGCAGACCATCGCTCCGACATCTTCAGCTTCGGGGCCATGCTGCACGAGATGCTGAGCGGCGAGCGTCCCTTCCGGCGCGATACTTCGGCCGACACGGTGACCGCAATCCTGAAGGAAGAGCTGCCGGAGCTGGTCAGCACGACGACGCGCATGATTCCGCCGGGCGTGGAACGGATTGTGCGGCGCTGCTTGGAGAAAGACCCGGAGCAGCGTTTCCAGTCGGCCCGCGACCTGGCCTTTGCCCTGGAAGCGTTGAGCAGCGCCACCAGCACGTCCACCACGAGCGCGCCAATAAATGGCGGGGCACGCCGGTTTTCCATACCCATGCCGGCCGCGATCGGCGCCGCCGCGGTCCTGCTGGCGCTGGCAGTTTTCGGGGCGATTGCATTTCTCCGGACATCCAAAATCCCCAGCCCCACATTTCGTCAGCTCACATCGAGTCGCGGCTATATGCGCATGGCTCGCTTCACTCCCGACGGTCAGACTGTGGTATTCGGCGGCGCGTGGAACGGCGAGCCATTGAAGTTGTTCTTCCAGCGCACGGACGCCAATGTTTTCAGCCCACTCACGGTTGCCGATGCCGACCTGCTGGCGGTGTCTTCGACCGGAGAACTGGCCATCGCTTTGCGGCGCAGTTTTGCGTTTTCCAATGTCCCTGTCGGCACGCTGGCCAGGACCCCGTTGAGCGGCGGGTCTCCCCGTGAAGTGCTGGAAAACATGGAGGACGCAGATTGGGGGACGGATGGCACCTCTTTCGCGGTAACGCGCGCGGTCGGCGACCGCTTCCGCCTGGAGTATCCGATAGGGAAGGTGTTGTATGAGAATTCCGGCTACATCAGCCATATTCGTTTTTCTCATCGCGGCGACAAGATTGCCTTCATGGACCATCCCCTGTTCGGGGATGACCGAGGGTACGTTTGCGTCGTCGACTTGTCCGGCAAGAGGACTGTGCTGACGCGAGAGTGGGCCAGTGAACAAGGGCTGGCGTGGGCCCCCGACGACAGCGAAATATGGTTCACCGCGGGCGACGAAGAGAGCGGCAACTTCAATGTGCTGCGAGCGGTGACCCTCTCCGGGAAGGTCCGCGTTGTGCTCCGCGCACCCGCCAGTCTTCGTCTGCACGACATTGCGCAAGACGGCACGGTGCTGCTCGGCACCGATTCCATCCGTAACGATGTCACCATGGGGGACGTGTCCAGCGGCAAAGTGACCGACCTGACGTGGTTCGACCATTCCTGGAACCAAGCCCTTTCCGAAGACGGCAAATGGGTCACGTTCAGCACCCAGGAGTCCGGCTTCAACACCAATTACTCGGTCTATGTGCGCAAGACCGACGGCTCCCCCGCCATTCGGCTAGGGGACGGTAGTAGCCAAGGCTTCTCGCCCGATGGGAAATGGGTGGCCGCCCTCCTGCCGGCATCGAGCCAATCCCTGGAACTGCTGCCGACGGGCGCCGGCGAACTCCGGATACTGAAGTCGGAGAAGGTAAATTTCACGGGTATCATCGCTTGGACGCCGGACGGCAAGAACCTGGTCGTGGTCGGATATGAGCAGGGGCGTGGGCCGCGCACCTATCTGCAGTCGGTGGACGGTGGCGAACCGAAACCGATAACTCCCGAGGGTCTGGTGGGCCAATTGCTTTCACCGGACGGCAAGAGCTTGCTGGCCCGGGACCTTCAGGGGAAGGCCCTGGTGTACGCGCTGGAGGGCGGCGAGCCACGGGAAGTCCATGGAATCAGTAGCGGCGAGATTCCCATCCGGTGGCAGCGCGATGGACGTACGTTGATTGTGCGTGAAAAGGGCGAAACCGCCGTCAGCACCTACCAGCTTGACCTCGAATCAGGAGTCAAGAAGCCGTGGAAACGGTTCTTGCCCAACGACAAGGTCGGATTGATCGTCACGCAGGAATTTCAGGTCACCCCCGACGGCAGTCATTACCTGATGGTGTATTGGCATATGTACTCCACTCTCTTCGTGGTGAAGGGGCTGAAGTAACATTTCCAATGGCCGAGTCAAGCCGAGCCGAATGCGCGTCGGGCTGATGCTCCCGACAGGTCGGCTATCCGGACCAGTATCTCGGCCTAACTGTTGATAAATCCACATATCGTAAGTTTGCGCTTTTTGTTCGTCTCGGCGGCGAAGGAAAGGCGCATACTAACGATAGGCGCTGTTATTAACAGTTGACTTGA
>JADGNT010000321.1 GCA_017883345.1 Candidatus Solibacter sp.
CCCGGGACTGACAAGACTGGCATGGATTTCCGGCGCATTTTGCCGGAAATTCGCTGCCAGTCCTGTCTGTCCCCGGGTTCGGAGCCCACTCCCCGCGGTCGTTTTTCGCCCCGGTTTCCCCCGGCGCTAATCGATCGTCTCAGGCACCAGCTCGATGTTCTTCTCGCCCGCCGCTTTGCGCTCGGCGTACTTCTTGACCCAGGCCTCCCAGCTTCGTCCGTCCGCCATGTCGCGGCCCGTGAAGGAAAGCTGGGCGACATCGGCGTACTTGACCGTGATCTTCTGTCCGGCGGGCTTGGTCAGGATGCGCATCGTCGAAGCTGCCAGGCCGGCTTTCTTCACGCGATCGAAGATGTAGCCCTCCAGGCGTTCGCCGGTATTGAGCGTAACGGTAACGTCGCCGCGGTAGTCGAACGCCTGCTCGATCCCCGCGGCCAACTGGTCCGGAGCCGCGACATCAGTGCCTTTCAGGGTGGGACGGCCCGCGATCGCATCGATCTGCACGAGCGATGCCGGCGGTTTCTCCGCTGCCAGTTGGCCACTCGCCTCCGGATCGCGATACTGCGAGAACAGCATGGCGCGAACCGTGGCGAAGACACCCTTAAACGAGAACGTGTAATCCACCGCGGATGCCTCGTAGCCGGAGTGCAGCATGCAGTTGGCGCACTTGGGATTGCCGGACTCATAGCCGTACTTTGGCCAATCCGTGGAATCCAGCAGTTCCCGAAACGTGTCCGCATAGCCGTCCTGCAGCAGGTAGCAGGGCTTTTGCCAACCGAAGATGCTGTAAGCGGGCATACCCCAAGGCGTGCAATCGAGGTGGCGTTTCCCCATGAGGAACTCGAGAAAGAGCGGGGACATGTTGAATTGCCAGCGCGGGTCGCGGTTGGAGAGGATTTTGCGGAACATCGACTGGTTGCCCGCGCGTCCCGTGAAGTGCTGCTGGTCGGGCGCCTTGTCGTAGGAGTAGCCCGGCGAGATCATCATGCCTTCCACCCCGGCATCCATCATCTCCGTGAAAAAGGCGCGGACGGATCTGCTATCGACGCCTTCGAATACGGTCGTGTTGGTGGTGACGCGGAAGCCCAGCTTGACCGCCTCGCCAATGGCGGCGAGCGCGATCTCGTAGCCGCCTTCCTTGCACACGGACAAATCGTGATGCTCCTTCTCGCCATCCATGTGGACCGAAAAGGTGAGGTACTTGCTGGGCTGGAAAAGGTGCAGCTTCTCCTGGAGCAGCAGCGCGTTCGTGCACAGGTAGATGTACTTTTTGCGGGCCACCAGACCACGGACGATCTCGTCGATGCGCGGGTGCATCAGCGGTTCTCCGCCAGGGATGGCGACGGTGGGCACGCCGCACTCTTCCACCGCGCGGAAGCACTCTTCGGGCGTCAGCTCACGCTTCAGAATATGACCGGGATACTGGATCTTCCCGCAGCCGGCGCACGCCAGGTTGCAGCGATAGAGCGGCTCCAGCATGAGCACCAGCGGGTAGCGCTTGCGGCCCTTCAGCTTCTGCTTGAGGACATAACTGGCGACGGTCCACATCTGCGACGCGGGAACGGGCATATCCTCTATAATACAAAATGAGAGGACGCGAATGCGAATCGCATTCGCGTTTGACCCACGCGATGACCGTTCCAGCCAGCCGGAGAGCGCCGCTACAGGCGCGCAGCAACCAAACCGTGGAGGAGATTCTCGACGCGGCCTCGGCGCTGCTCGGGCGCGTTCCATTCGAGCAGATCACCACCAGCCGGATTGCCGGGCAGGCGGGGATTTCGGTGGGCGCGCTGTACCGCTTCTACTCGGACAGGCAGGAGATCTTCGACGCGATTGCGGTGCGGGAATTGGATGCCTTTCGGGCCGAGATCGAGCCTGCGTTCACTGCCCGGCAGTTGATCTTCTCACCGCGAAAGTCGCTGGGACGCGTTCTCGACGCGTATGTGAGTTTTCTGGAAAGCCGGCCGCACTTCCGCGAGTTGGCGCTGGGCAAGCACATAAGCGAATGGACACGGGAAAGCCAGTCGGATCCCCAGACTGGGCCGGGTGGGCTTCTGGGCGATCTGCTGGTCAAGAAGTGCGGGTGGAAGCCGGGGAAGCGATTGCAGTTGCGAATCCGGATCGCGGCGGAAGCGGGTGACCGCGTGATTGCGTTCGCCTACCGGCAGGAGTCGGCGGAGGCGCGGCACGCCGTGTTGAAGGAATTGAAGGAGATGTTGACGGGGTATTTGCTGCCGTAGCGATACGGCGGCGGGATTCGCGGCACGGTGAAGACGCAGCAGGAAGGGTAGCGCCGCGCGCCGCATCCCGCTACACTGCGGCCTGTAAGGATTCGACCATGCTCACTCGCAGGCAGTTTCTGGTCGCCTCGCCCGCCGGCGCCGGCTTGGTACGAGCGGCCGCCGGACAAACCGGATTGTCAATCCTCCACGTGGATATCGTCCACCACACGCATACGGACGTGGGGTACACGGAGTTGCCCGCCGTGGTGCGCGGCTTGCAGAAGCGCTACCTCGATGTGGCCGTCGATACCTGCCACAGCGACCCGGGCTTTCGCTGGACCGTGGAATCGCTGTTGGGGCTGGACGACTGGTGGCGAGCCTCGTCACCCGCGCGCCGCCTCCAGTTGACCGCCTTGGTTCAGGCCGGCCGCATGGATGTCATGGGGCTGCCCTTCAACCAGACGCCTTTTCTGAATGCCCGCCAGTGGCGTCAGATGATGTCGTGGATACCCGGCGCCGTGTGGCGCTCCATGAATATCCGGGCGGCCATGCAGAACGACGTCAACGGCTTTCCCCGAGCCGGCGCCATGGCCCTGCTGGATCATGGCATCCACCGTTTCCTGATGGGTCTGAATCCGGATAGCGGCGGGCCTCCGTTCCGGCGGCCCTCTGCCTTTTGGTGGAAGATGCCGGACGGCCGCCGCCTCTTCGTCTGGCTGGGTGAGCACTACGGCAGCGTCATGGCGTACCTGAAGGCCGCACGCCAGGGAGATCGGATGCTCACCGATGAGCCATCGGTGCGCGCCGCCCACGGCGATTTCGTGAAGCGCCTCGCAGCCATCCAGTCCGAAGGCTATGGTCACCAACGCCTGATTCTCACCTTCACCAATCCTCTGGCTTATGACAATGGCGGGCCGGTCCCGTCGCTGGCTCCTTTTATCGGCGCGTGGAACCGGCTGCAACTCCAACCCTCGTTGCGCCTGGCCACCGCAACCCAGGCGGTGACCGACATCGAGAAAGCCATCGCAGACCACATTCCGGAAATGCAGGGCGAATGGACCGACTGGTGGGCCAATGGCGATGCGTCCGCGCCACGGGAAGTGGCGGCCAGCCGGCGCGCCAAACGCTCTTTGGCCGCGGCCGCGGCTCCGGTGTTCGGACCCTTGCCGCCCCAGGCCCAGCCGGCCGTGGCGAGCATCCTCAAGGACCTCTGCCTCTTCGACGAGCATACCTGGGGCGCTGCGAGCAGTGTTTCCGCGCCCTACAGCCTGCCAACACTCGGTCAGTTTGTGGAGAAGAGCGACCTGGCTTACAGGCCCATGGGCATGTCCGGGGTGCTGCTCTCACGACGCCTGCACGCCAGAGTAGATCCGTTGGCGGAAGGCCTCTACGTGGTGAATCCCGCGCCCGCCGAGGTGAGCGATTGGGCCACCATCGGCGCCAATGGGCTTGACGCCCAGTCTCGAAGCCTGGTGGACGTCGAGAGCGGCAAGCGGGTGGAATTGCGCCGCGAAGGCGGAGCGTTTCGCTTCTGGCTGGATCGACTGCCCGCCAACTCGGTGCGCGCCTATCGCGCCGAACGCGCCGAAACTTCCGTCGCGGCGGCGCCGGTCCCGGAAGAGAAACCGGAACTGAAGCTGGATGCTCTCGGATGGCCGCTCTCCGCCGCTTGGCCCGGGATGAAGCGGCCCTTGTTCGATGGAGGCTTGGGAGACTTCCTCAGCGTTGGCGTGGTGCCGCCGGCCGGCCGGACCACCATCGCGCGATTGCATGCCAACCCCGACGCCGAAAATCGGGAAGCCATTCGCCGCACAGCCTTCCGTGAGGCTGCCTCCGCCTATGCCGCGGCCAACGTGCAACTGACGCCCCATACCCTTGTCTACCAGCAGGAAATCCTCCATGACCGTCTGGCGCAGGCCACCCGCCGACTGGAACTGTGGCGGCGCGAACCGCGCGCCCGGCTCACCGTCCGCTTCGACCGGCTGTCATCGCTAGCGCCCGAAGTCTTCTTCCTCAGCTTCGCTCTTCCCGAAGGCAGCCCCATGCCCGTATTTTCCTGCGGCGGCGTTCCTTTCACGCCGTATCGGGACCAGTTGCCAGGTTCGTGCCGCGACTACTTCGCCATCGATGGATGGGCGCACTATCCCACCAACGAGGGTCACTGGCTCTGGGTGACGCGGGACGCACCGCTGGTGTCCGTGGGTTCGCCCCACGTCGTGGAACTCCATCAGAAAGAACCGGCGCGGACACACCGCATTCTTGCCATGGTCTTCGATAACTCCTGGCATACCAACTTCGTGGCCGATAGCCACGGGACCATGGAGTTTGAGTTCGATCTCATTTGGAAGCCATCGATTGCCAATCCCGCGGATCTTGCCGACGCGCTGGCGGCCGAACCCATGGTCCTGGTGAATCCCGCGGTACGCGAGCCGCCGGCGATCGTGAATCGTCTCTACCGGCCGTAAGATCGGCTCAAGGACCAATGACCACACCCACTCTCACTCTTGCAGGTAAGGTTGCCGTCGTCTCCGGCGCCAGCCGCGGCATCGGGCGGGCCATCGCCGAATTGTTCGCCCGTGAAGGCGCCACCGTCGTGATCTGCGGCCGCAAACAGGAGACTCTCCTCCAGGCCGCCGCGGAAATGAAAGATTGCGCCGGCAGGGTTTACCCGTTGGCGTGTCATGTAGGCCGCGCCAGAGACATCCAGCATCTCGTCGATACCGCGCATCGTGAATTCGGCGAGATCGATATCCTGGTCAACAACGCGGCCACCAACATCGCGCAAGAACCCGTATTGCAGGTCGATGAAGCCAAGTTCGACAAGATGATCGAGGTCAACCTGAAGAGCGCCTTCCGCTTCATTCAGGCAGTGGCCCCGGGGATGTGCCAACGCGGCTCCGGATCGATTATCAACATCGCTTCCATCGCCGGGCTGCGGCCGCAGGTTCACGGCATGCTCTACAGCATGACCAAGGCCGCGCTCATCATGATGACGCAGTCCTACGCCTTGGAACTCGGGCCCAGAGGCGTGCGCGTGAATGCCATCGCTCCCGGCCTGGTCCAGACCGTGCTCAGCGAGTACTTCTGGAAGGACGAGGAGAAATTGCGCCAGGTCATCGAAACGCAACCCATCAAGCATCTCGGCCAGCCGCACGAAATTGCCGAAGTTGCGCTCCTGCTGGCTGGCGATCGCGGATCTTATTTGACCGGCCAGACATTGGTCGTCGACGGTGGCCGCCTGCTGCCGTAGCGTAGGCTTTCAGCCTGCCATGCCCCCTGTCAAGGGGGCATTCTTCTCACCCCTTCTTGAGTGCTTCCAACACCCGCGCCGGGGTCATCGGCAACTGCCGCAGCCGGACGCCCGCGGCATCATAAATCGCGTTGGCGATCACCGCGCCCATGGTGATGATGGGCGGCTCGCCGCCTCCCACCGCCGGCGTGCCGGGGTTGTCGATCAGGATGGTCTCGACTCTGGGCATCCAGGAAAAGCGCGGGATCTGGTAGCTGTCGAAGTTGCGGTCGAGCACTTCTCCGTCCTTGAAGTGCACTTCCTCCGTGAGCGCGTAGCCCAGTCCCATGGCAATGCAGCCTTCCATCTGCTGCCGAAGGCCATCGGGATTGACCACCAGGCCCACGTCCATGGCACTGACCACTCGCTTGACCTGCACATGGCCGGTCTTCTTGTCCACCGCCACCTCCGCCATGGTGGCAGCGTACGCGTTGGAGTAGATGCCGCAGGCGATTCCGGCGCCGCGCCCGCTCGGCGCCTTTCCGGCCTTCCAGGCAAACTGCTTGGCAACCGCCTCCAGCACGCGGCGCATGCGCGCGTCGGAGAGGTGCTTCAGGCGGAACTCCAGCGGGTCGATGCCGGCTTTGGCCGCCAGAATATCCATGTGCGATTCGCGCGCGAAGGTGTTGGTGTTGACCGAGGGCGCACGCCACGGGCCCACTGCGGACAGGTGCATGCCGGGAGGGTTGCCGCCCTGCCATCCGCCGGCCGAGAGCGTGCGCTGGTG
>JADGNT010000322.1 GCA_017883345.1 Candidatus Solibacter sp.
CAAACGGTCCTGGGGATTTTGCGCCGACAGCAGCAGCCCCGTTGCGCAACACAGCGCGGCGAGGGCGGCTCTCGCACCCGTGGAGAATGTGGGGCAGGCCTTCAGCCCATATGCGCTAACTTAAGCATTGATAAATATTAATGACGGCGCTACAATGCGGCTATGCAACCTCTAGATGAGGATTGGAAGTTGCTCCTGGGCTTATTGCCCACCCAGTGGCAACAACAGGCCGTATTGAGTGGCGCCTGCGAACGGCTGCGAGGCTTTTCCAGCACATCCAGCCTGCTACGCACGCTGCTGTTGCACGTCGGCAAGGGATACTCGCTACGAGAAACCGTGGTGAGGGCTAAAGCGGCGGGCATCGCGGAGGTTTCCGATGTGGCGCTGATGAAACGGCTGAGGAAGGCCGAGGGCTGGCTACACGGCCTATGCGTGTCGCTGTTGGAAGAGAGCGGTTGGGAGATGCCGGCGGAGACGCACGGATACAACGTGCGCGCGCTGGATGGAACGTTGGTGAAGGAACCGGGCAGCAGCGGGTCGTTGTGGCGGATTCACTATAGCGTGCGCATTCCGAGTTTGGTTTGCGACCACTTTGAACTGACCTCGACCAAGGGCGCAGGTACCGGAGAGGTTCTGGGGCGATTTGCCGCCGCCCCGGGAGATCTGGTGCTGGCGGACCGCGGTTTTTGCAAGCCCAGCGGAGTAGAAGCGCTCACCCGGCAGGGCGCTGCCGTGATGGTGCGGCTGAACACCTCGAGTCTGCCGCTGTGGAGCGAAGACGGCTACCGATTTGCGCTGGCCAAACAGGTCGGAGATTTGCAGGAGACCGGCGCGGAGCGCGAATGGCAGGTTTGGGTACAGGGAGCGCAAGGTCGCATCGCCGGTCGGCTGTGTGCGATTCGAAAAAGCGAGGAGGCTGCGGCACGGGCGCGCCGCCAGATCGAAAAGAAGGCGCAACAAGGAGGCCCGAAGCCGAAGCCCGAGACGCTGCAATACGCCCGCTATGTGATGGTCTTCACCACCGTGGCGGCCAGTCGCCTCAGCGTGTCGGAGGTGTTGGAATGGTATCGTGTGCGCTGGCAGATCGAACTGGTATTTAAGCGCCTGAAAACGCTGGCGGCACTCGGAGCGCTGCCCAAGTATGACGACCAGAGTGCGCGGGCGTGGCTGTATGGCAAACTGCTGGTGTCACTGCTCGGGCAAAAGCTGGAACGACTCGGGCGCGATATTTCCCCCTGGGGCTACCGACTTCCGGAAGCGTGGCAATGGCAGCGCGTGGCGGGTTTTTAGTTTTGGGCTGCACGCCCTACAACAGGCTATCGAACCAGCGATTCCCCTGCAGGGAGTGCTCGACCAATGGAACCAACTGGAAATGGACCTGCGGGAGCGAAAGCGCCACCGCATCCCACGGATTAACTTTCATTCATCACTAAGTTAGCGCATATGGGCGTTCCCGCCTGCCATGCCGGTACTCCTACCGGCATTCTTCCAGGAACGCCGGCAAGGACGCCGGCGTTGCAGCCTGGAAGGCTACGCTACGGATGGTAGATAGCACCGCAGTACACTAGGAATGAATGGATCGCATCGGGCGCTATAAGATTGTCAGGGAATTAGGCCGCGGCGCCATGGGTGTGGTGTACCATGCGATCGACCCCAACATCGGCCGTCCGGTGGCCATCAAGACGATCCATTTCGGGGACAATCGCAAGCCCGAAGAGATCGACCGCATGCGCGAACGGCTGTTCCGCGAGGCGCGATCGGCGGGCATGCTCTCGCATCCGGGAATCGTGACCGTTTACGATGTGGAGCAGCAGGGCGACCTGGCCTACATTGCGATGGAATACGTGGATGGGCCGACGCTCGACCAGATGCTGAGCGAGCCGGCGCCGCTGGACGCCGAGCGCATGTTCAGCATCCTGGGGCAGACCGCGGTGGCGCTGGACTACGCGCATTCCAAGGGCATCGTGCACCGCGACATCAAACCGGCCAACATCATGCTTTCGGCGGACGGCACGGCGAAGATCGCGGATTTCGGTATCGCCAAGATCGCGGCGGCGGAGAACCTGACGATGACCGGATCGATTGTGGGCACGCCGCATTACATGTCACCGGAGCAGGTGCAGGGGCAGACGGTGGATGGGCGCAGCGACCAGTTTTCCCTGGCGGTGATCGGGTACGAGATGCTGACTGGCGAGAAGCCGTACACGGGCGAGCATCTGACTACGGTGGTATATAAGATCGTGGCCGAGGAGCCCGTGCCGCCGCACCGGCTCAATCCGAGCCTGAGCACCGGCATCGAGAACGTGCTGCGCAAGGCGTTGGCCAAGAAGCCGGACGGGCGCTACCGCAATTGCCAGGATTTCATCGAGTCGCTGGAGAAGGCGTGCGGCGCCACCAAGGGGTGGAAGTCGATGCCGCGCGGCGGCCTGCTGAATGAGCCGACGATAGCCGATGTGAAGGCGCCCGCTCTCGCCGCGGCGGCGGCCGCCGCGCTGCCGCCGCCGCGGCGCACGGGCCGGGCCGAATCCACGGCAACCACCACGAGGGAAGCTAAGCGGAAGCCGGGATTCCTCGGGTTCCTGTTGGCCGTTCTGGTGGCGGCGGGATTATTGGCGCTGATCGGCTGGCAGGCGGCGCCATGGCTCAAGCCGGGCCGACAGGCGTCCGATAGCGGCGAGCACCGGGCCGCCGCACCGCAGCAGGAATCGCCGGTCGCGGCGACTCCGCCGGTGACTGCGCCCGCAGCCGCGCCGGGAGCCGCGCCGGGGGATGCCAAGCCGAGCCCAGTGGGTCCCGCGGTGGGGCAGGCGCTTCCAACTGCCAACCCAGAGCCAGAGGCAGTCAAGCCCTCAGCCGCCGCGCCGCCAAACCCGGCACCCAAAACCGAACGCGCGGGGACACCGGTGCGCGCGGGCGTCGCGCAGGAGGTGAGCGTCATGAGCAGTCCGGCGAGCGCCACCGCGACACTCGACGGCAATCCGTCCCTGGCATGTTCCACGCCGTGCACTCTGAGCGCGGCCCCGGGCAGGCACACGTTGTCGCTTGTCCTGCCCGGCTACCAAATCGAGCGGCGCGAGTTCACGGTAGGCGCCGGCCCTCTGGCACTGACGCCCGTGGCGCTGAGACCTGTCGGCGGCACCCTGCTGCTGACCAGCGAGCCGAAGGGCGCGGCGATTTCGGTGAACGGCAAACGCATCGATCAGGTGACACCGGCGCAGATCCCGCTCGCGTTGGGGGTTTACTCCATCATGATCGAGAAGGATGGGCGGCAGGCCACCGAGCAGGTCGAAATCAAGGATGGCATGACGACGCGGAAGATCATTCTGGGGAAGTGAGCGGCGGGGCGGTGGCTAAGACTTCGGCAGTAGTGGCGTCAGCCACCTCGGAACCGGCCGCTGCAACTTCACCAATCGCCCGCTCTCAAAGATGGCGGCCAGGCGGTAGGGAGTTCGCAGGTCGTTGTTGTCGAAGACCCATACGTTGGGCAGTTCGCGGAGGGCCGCCTTGAGGTTGGCCAGGATGCGTGGAAACCGCTGGACCAACTTCTCCGCCGGAACATCGTGTCCGCCCTGCGAGACACGCATCGCCACGCGTTGTTCGGACACCTCCGGTCCCGCAGTCCCGATAAAGCACAGAATCGTGTTGTAGCCCGCTTGCGCCGCGCTTTTGAGGAAGGCGAGCTTCTCGCCGGCGGGGTCGGAAAAGACCGTCTCGAAAACAAAGCTCTCCCGTTGTTTCACAAGCTCCTGCCGGACCGCAGCGGCCACGCGGGCGGCGGCATAGGGCTCGATATGGAGTTCTTGGGCTAACACGTCCGCATTGACAAACCGCAGCCCGGCCGGTTGGAAGTGGGCGTGGTAGAACGTCGTTTTACCCGCGCCATTTGGTCCGGCGAGAGCGACGATCACCGGGCGCTGGTCGAGAGGGATGCGCGTCACCGCTTGGTCTTCGCGTTGATGGGCTGGAACTGGCGCTTGACGAATCGGCCCACTGTGCGACTCCCGCTAGCATCGACACGGATCAGCAGGGCAGGACGATCCGGATGCGGTTGGTAGTGAGGGAAAGGCCGGCTCTCGAGGAAGCCGGCCAGGCGTTCGCGGCCTTCCGGGGAATCCGCGGACTGGAGGCACGCTGAAAGCGGACGAGCGGTGGCGTTGCGGCATAATGCCAACACCTGCTGCCCTTCCAGCAGTAGCTCAACGGACCGTCCTAATCGCGCCCAGAATTCGACCTGGCCGGCAATCGAGCGCGCTACCGTTTCCCCAGCGAGCCGGGCATCGAGCACGAGGCTGTCGGAAATCTTCACCGCCTGACTCATAGTCATAGGGTAGCATTTTGCTACCGCACGTCCATAATTGTCAAGGCATGGAGCAGCGCCCGCTGCTTTTCGCCGATGGCGGCCCAGTCGAAGTTGCGGAGGGCGACCCCGTAGGCGGCGCGCGCCATCTGCTGGCGGCGCTCGGGGTCGTTGATCAGCGTCGCCACCCCGGCCGCGAAGGCCACCGCCGAATCGGCCACCCATACGCTGTGGCCGTGCAGTAAGCCCAAGCCGGCGCATCCCGAGGAAGTCGAGACGACGGCGCGTTCCATCGCCATGGCTTCCAGCACTTTCACATTGGTGCCCGCGGAGACCGTGGTCGGCGCCAGCACCAGATTGCTCTCCACGTACAGCGGCCGCACATCGTTCACGAAGCCGAGCAGGCGGATGCGCGGGTCGGGCGCTGGTTCGGGCGAATCGGTGAAGGCGCGCCAGTAAGTGAGATAATCGGCGCCAGAGACCACGGTGAGCGACATTTGCGGGAACTTGTCGCGCAGAAGCGGCCAGACTTCCTCGGTGAAGAAGCGGTAGGCGGCGACGTTGGGAAAGTGACGGAAGCTGCCGATGAAGAGCAGGCGCTCGCCAGGGGCTTCGGGCGCGGCGCGGAAGCGCTTGAGATCCACACCGTTGGGGATCACAACGCTTGGAACGCCCACCATCTCGGCGTCTTTCTCCGACATCACGACCACGCGCGGGAACTGCCGGAGGGCACGGGTTTCGAAGCGGCGCCAGCGGAAGACGTCCCACGCGGCGGAAAGCGTGCGCTCGCGGCGCGCGATCTGCTTGAACAGGTCGAAAGTGACGTCATGTTCCACCAGGATGTCGCCGCCGTACTCCGCGCCGTACTCGGCGAGTTGCGTGTACTCCACCTGTAGGGTTTGAAAGCCGAAGACGCGGCGCTCCTCGTGGATGGCCTGCGTCATGGCGGGCGAGCGGAACTCGTGGACCTCGGGCGGCAGCAGCGTGCTCCAGCGCGGCTCGCGATAGCGCGGCTTTTCCACCAGCACCACCCGCGCGCAAAACTCCAACACCGGCGCCATCTCCACTGGACCATCGGTGAAGGCGAACAGCTCGATATCGAACTGCTTCGCCATCTCGCGCAGAAGATTGTAGATGCGCACGGCGCCGCCATGCGCCAGGGGAAAAGGGAAGTACGGCGAGAGCACGGCCACCCGGCGGCGACCCTCGCTGCACGCGCTGCACGCGCGACCTTCCACCACGCGATAGCCTGAGGGCACCACGGAACACTCGCGCTTCTTCCACGGCCACCACCACGGGCGCAGATAGATACGGTCGAGCGGCACGCCGCGCCAGAACAGCAGCGAGGCCAGATCGAAGTGCAGGTGATGGCGCTCCAGGCGCGAGTTGTACGCCAGGATCTTGTGCGGGGCCAGCCGGTAGGCCGCGCGCCGCAGCGGGTTGGCTTCGCGCGTCAGCATTACCGGCGCGAGACCGATGCGGTAAGGCTTTAACTCGTGTTTCAGTTCGGCCCAATTCTCCGCGGTGGCGACGAAGTGGCGCCGGCCGGGAACTAGCCGGCGCACCTCTTCCGCCATGCGGCGGCACAGTTCGGGCTCGCCGCTCGAAAAGGTGACCACCACGGCTTCCGGGCCTTTGCCGAGCAGTCGGAAGATCCACTGCTTCATCGCGTGGACCTCGTGAACCACAGCACCGCGCTCGCCGCCAACGGAGTGAACGCCACCGCCACGATCACCGGCGTGTATCCGCGGTGGTCGATCACCGCGCCGATTGCCGGGCCGAGGATGGTCGAAATCGCGCCATAGCTCGACACCAAAATGGAAATGGCGAACGCCGCCGGCGCGGCGCCAAAGGTATCCAGCGGCAAGGTATACATGTTGACGCTGAAGGCCGCCACGGCGAAGATGCTAAGCGAAATTCCGGCCGCTGCCCAC
>JADGNT010000323.1 GCA_017883345.1 Candidatus Solibacter sp.
GTGACGGCGGGGACGGCGGCGATCGGGCTGGAAGGTCCGGGCGCGGCGGCCATGCTGGCGGAGTTGGGCGCGCCGGTTCCAGCACTGGTTCCGGGAGCCGCTTACACGCACGCGGCGTGGGGGGATGCGACGGTGGCTGCGGTCACGGCGACGGGGCAACCGGGAGTGCGCATCTTCTGTCCGGCGGAAAAGGCTGCCGCGTTGGTGCATCGACTGGAGGCGGCGGGCGCGGTTGCGGCGAGCGTGGAGGATGCGCGGTTGGTGCGCATCGAGAACGGCAAACCGCGCTACGGGGAAGATATCCGCGAGACTTCCCTGCCGCAGGAGACGCAGCAGATGCACGCGGTCAGTTTCAACAAGGGTTGCTATTTGGGGCAGGAGATTGTGGAGCGGATCCGTGCGCAGGGGCGCGTGAACAAGAAGTTGATGCGCGTGGTCCTGGAGGGCGGCGAGGTTCCGGCCGCGGGCACCAAGACGACGGTGGACGGGGCGGAGGCGGAAGTGACGTCGGCCGTGGTCTCGCCGGCCTCGGGCGAAGTGGTGGCGCTGGCCTACGTGCGGCAACGCTGAAACCGAAACCCAAACCCGGGGACAGACGGAACGTTTTCCGGTTTTGCCCAATCTGCTCGGATGAGCGGAATCGGCGTTGTGCATCCGCTCTGTCAGGTGCATCGGTGCGCCCAAAAACCGGAAAACGTTCCGTCTGTCCCCGGGTTTTGTCCCCGGGTTTTCACGCGCGCAATTGATCCAGCAGGTCGTCGGGAACGCGCAGGCTGCCGAAGGTGACGTTGGGCTTGATGGCGCCGTGGTAATCGCTGCCGCCGGTGACGCGCAGGCCATAGTGGCTGGCGAGGCCGAGGTAAAGTTGGGTGTCCTGTGGGGTGTGATCGCTGTGATAGGCCTCGATGGCGTTGAGGCCGGATTGGCAGAGTTCGGGCATGAGCGCGGGGATGTCGCCCTTGACGCGCACCGGATGCGCCAGCGAGGCGATGCCGCCGGCGGCGCGAATCCGCGCCACTGCCTCGGCGAATTGCGGTTCACGGCGAAACACGTAGCCTTTGGCGGATTCGTCCAGATAATCGTCGAAGGCTTGCCGCAGGTTGGCGACGTAGCCCTTCTCCACCAGGATCTGCGCGAAGTGAGGGCGCCCGGTCATGCCGCGGCCCCGCGCCTCGGCCTCGGCGAGCGTGACGTCGAAGCCAAGTTCCTGGAGACGGACCACCAGGCGCACATTGCGGTCGCGGCGCTCCGCCTGCTGACCGGTGACCCAGGTGCGGAACTCGTCCAGATTCCGGTGGCCGAGGAAATATCCCAGCAGGTGCGCGGAGTGGCCGTGCAACTTGGTGGAAAGCTCGATGCCGCAGACCAGTTCCAGGCCGGCTTCAGCGGCCGCCGGCAGCGCCTGGTCGTACCCCTTGAACGTGTCGTGATCCGTGATGCCGAGGATGGTTACCCCGGCGCGATGGGCTTCCGCCACCAATTGCGCGGGCGAACAGGTGCCGTCAGATTCATTAGTGTGCGAGTGGAGATCGATCAAAGCTAACCAGACCTAAACGTTCCAGTGTAGCCCAGATCTTCTCGACGCTCTGTTCGGGAGTCTCCTGGGAGGAGTGGATGGTAACCTCTGGCGCCCGCGGCGGTTCGTAGGGATCGGAGACGCCGGTGAACCGCGGAATCTCTCCGGCGAGGGCGCGCCGGTAGAGTCCCTTGACGTCGCGCTCGGCGAGCACCTCCACCGGGCACTCGACGAAGACTTCGACGAAATCGGGGATGCGCGCGCGCACTTCGTCGCGCACGTCGCGATAGGGCGAAATGGCGGCGGCGATCGCGATCGCGCCGTTGCGCGCGAGCAACTCGCAGACGAAACCGATGCGGCGGACGTTCTCATCGCGATCTTCCTTGCTGAAGCCGAGGCCTTTCGACAGATGGGTGCGCACCGCGTCGCCATCGAGCACTTCCACCCGCGCGCCGAACTGGCGCAATTTCAGTTCCAGCAAGCGGGAGATGGTGCTTTTACCCGCGCCGCTCATGCCGGTGAACCACAATGTGAATCCTTTGTGCATTTCTTTCGGTTCCGCTTCCGCTACGATATCGCGCGCCACCGAGCCATCGGGGGCGAAGTGAATTCCACATTCCTTTTTGGCGTCCTCCTCCCACCACCAGCGGCCCGCGCGCTCGCTTTCGCCGGGCTGTACGGCGCGTGTACAGGGCGCGCAACCGATGCTGGTGTAACCGCGGGCGTACAAGGGGTGCACGGGAACGCCGTGCCGCACGATGTACTCTTCCACGCAACCCGCGCTCCAATCGGCCAGGGGACAGATTTTCATCCGGCCCGTGGGGCCGCGCTCTACCTTGGGAATGCCGGCGCGGGTTTCGGCCTGCTCGCGGCGCAGGCCGGTGGCCCAGGCCTGGAGGGTTTCCAGTTTGCGCTCCAGGGGGCGCACCTTGCGCACGTCGCAGCAGCGTTGGCGCGCCGGCACGCTGGAATAGAACAGGTTGGGTCCGTGAAACGCGACCAGATGTTCCACGTCATCGCGTTCCGGGAAGACGATCTCGACCGGGATGCCGTAGCGTTGGCGGACGGTCTCCATCATGCGATAGGTCTCGTCGGGGAGGCGGCCGGTATCCAGCGTGAAGACGCGGACGCCGGCGGAAATGCGCGACGCCAGATCGAGGATCACCATGCCTTCCTTCTGGAAGCTGGTGGCGATAGCGAACGAATCGCCGAACGTATCGATGGCCCAGGAGAGTATGTCCGAAGCCGAAGCAGCCTCGAAACGGGTGAAGTTTTTCAATCTCTATCAAGATTAGGGGATTAGGGGGACAGGTGTCAAATGCCCGCACACTGGTAAGATGTGAGGAGTGGATCCCGAAGTAAATCTAGACAGCCGGACGGAAATGGGGCCCAGCACCCATCCAGCGTGGCGGCGAGTGCAACTCGCACGGCATCCCAAGCGTCCGCATTCGCTGGACTACATCGAGCGCATTTTCACCGATTTTCAGGAGTTTCACGGCGACCGCGCGTTTGGCGACGATCCGGCGATTGTGGCGGGTTCGGCGCAATTCGCCGGGCGGCCGGTCATGGTGGTGGCGGAGCAGAAGGGCCGCGACACCAAACAGCGTTTCTTCCGCAATTTCGGCATGCCGAAACCGGAGGGCTACCGCAAGGCGTTGCGCGTGATGCAGATGGCGGCGAAGTTCGGACGGCCGATCGTTACGCTTTTGGACACGCCGGGAGCCTACCCCGGGATCGACGCCGAGGAGCGCGGGCAGGCGGAGGCGATCGCGCGCAATCTGCGCGAGATGGCGCGCCTCGCGGTGCCAGTGGTCGTGGTCTGCATCGGGGAAGGCGGCTCGGGCGGCGCTCTGGCGCTGGGGGTGGGCAATACCGTGCTGATGCTGGAGAACGCGGTGTACAGTGTGATTTCTCCAGAGAGTTGCGCGGCGATTATCTATCGCGATTCGGCCAAGGCGGAGCAGGCGGCGGCGGCGCTGCGATTGACCGCGGAAGATCTGAAGGAACTGGGCCTGATCGACGGGATTATTCCTGAGCCCGAGGGTGGCGCGCAGGAGGATCCGGATGCGGCAGCGGAATTCCTGCGGCAGCATTTGAGCGCGCGTCTGAGCGAACTCGACCATTTGGACCGCGATCAGATCGTGGAACACCGTTACGCCAAGTTTCGCCGGATGGGGAACTTCTTCGCGTGAAGAAGACGGTTTGGATCGCCATCGCCTTCGTGGTGGTTTTCCTGCTGTTCGTGGTATCGACCACGTTTCAGGGCGAGCGCGCAGGCGTCGAGGTCTGCATGGTATTCCGCGGGCAGCGGGATTGCCGCAAGGCGCAGGCAAAGGACCGCCAGGAAGCGCTGCGCACGGCGATCACGAATGCGTGCGCGCAACTGGCCTCCGGGGTCACCGATACGGGACAGTGCGAGAACACGCCGCCGGAATCGGTCACCTGGCGGTAGGCCTTTGGGTTACACGTTAAAACGTGCTACACTTTTTCTGTGGCAAGCCGTAACGTTACCCTCGCACTCCCCGAAGAGCTCCTACGCCGGCTGAAGATTCTGGCCGCGCAGCGGGACACTTCCATTTCCGCCTTACTCACCGCGACGCTTTCTGAGTTAGCCGACCAGGATGAAGGTTACGCCGAGGCCCGCGATGCCATGCTTAGGGACATGGAGCGGGGGTACGATCTGGGCACTCGGGGCCAAATTACCTGGACCCGGGATTCTCTGCATGAGCGCTGACGCGCCGCGCGGTGAGTTTGTCGATACCAACATCCTCATCTACGCCTTCGACCGCAGCGCGGGGGAAAAGCATCGCCTAGCCGCGGAGTTGGTGACACGCTTGTGGATGGAGCGCCGTGGTTGGATCAGCCTGCAAGTGATGCAGGAATTCTACGTCTCCACCACCAGAAAGCTGAAACTGCCGGTGGACCAGGCCACGTTGCAGGTGCGCCGTTTGCGGCTCTGGCGCGTGCACCGTCCTTTGGTGGAAGACGTCCTGGCGGCCATCGAGCTGCATCAGCGCCACTCGGTCTCTTTCTGGGACGGGTTAATTCTGCGGAGCGCGCAGGCTTCTCAATGCTCGGTCTTATGGTCGGAAGATCTGTCGCACGGTCAGCGGTGGGGAAACCTGGAAGTCCGCAATCCATTCGTAGGCTAGCTCCCGCTAATTTCCACAGCCTTGTATCGTCCTCTAAACGGTATCGTTAGGCCACCGTCCTGTATGTAGCAGACCACGGGGTGTAAAATGTTGACTGAACTCCCGGTTCATATTTTGCGTCTAAAACGGGTGACAGGTAAGAAAGGGAGAATTTTGTCGTGAAGAGCAAGTGGAAGATTCTAATTGGCGTGTTGGTGATCGCGGTTTTAGGAATCGGGGTTTATGCCAGCACGGTTTATAGCAAGAAGGGCTTGGTCACGGTGCAGACCGGGAGCGTCGTGCGCCAGGATCTGACCAGTCTCGTCACTGCATCCGGCGAAATTAAGCCTAAGAATTACATCAACATCGGCGCCAATGCCATGGGCGAGATCCGGGAACTCCTGGTCAAGGAAGGCGACCGGGTTCGCAAAGGCCAACTGCTGGCGCGCATTGAAAACGTGCAACCGGAAGCCGATGTGGCAGCGCAGCAGGCGACGCTCAACTCGGCCGAAGCCGATTCCAGCGCCAGCGAATCCGCCGTCAAAGCCGCCGATGAGAACATCCGCACCATGCAGGCCATGCTCGATAAGGACAAGTCCGATCTGGAGCGGGCCAAAGCCGAATACGACCGCAGCCAGGCGCTGTTCAACGAGCACCTGCTGGCCAAACAGGATTTCGACCTGCGGAAATACACCTACGAGGCGCAACTGGCCACGGTGAAGCAGAGCGAGATGCGCCTGATTCAGTCTCGCGCCCAGCGGGACCAGACGGTGGCGCAGTTGACATCTTCCCAGAAACGCATCGCCCAGTCTCGCGCCGGCCTGGTGCGCTTCACTGACATCCTGCAGAAACACAATTCCTACGCGCCGCTGGATGGCGTGGTAACCAACCTGCCGGTGCGCGTCGGGGAAACCGTGGTGCCGGGCATACAGAGCTCCGCCGGCAGCACCATGATGACCATCGCCGACATGTCGCTGATCACCGCGGAAGTCAAGGTGGATGAGACAGATATCGTCAATGTGAAGCTCGACCAGACCGCCGATATCACGATCGATGCGATTCCCAACAAGACATTTAAGGGTCACGTGATCGAGATCGGCAACACGGCCATCCTGCGGTCCACCGGTGTGGCGGCCAGCCAGAGCGCGATTTCCAGCCAGGAAGCCAAGGACTTCAAGGTGGTGGTCGCCATGGACAATCCGCCGGACGAAATTCGCCCCGGACTTTCTTGCACGTCAAAGATAACCACAGCCACCCGCAAAAACGTCCTAAGTATACCGATCCAGGCCCTCACCGTACGTCAGAAGGGGCAACTGGAGCCGAAACCGGCCAATGGAAAGGCTGTGCAAGCCGCGGCCACCAAGCCGGATCCGGTTGCGGAGAAGGCAAAGAAGGAAGAAATACAGGGCGTTTTCGTCGTTTCGGGCGGGAAGGCGGTTTTCAAGAAGGTCGAAACCGGGGTTACCGGAGCCACCGATATTGAGGTGGTCAGCGGTCTCGCCGAGGGCGATCAGATTGTCACCGGCACCTACCAGGTGATTCGCACCATCCTC
>JADGNT010000324.1 GCA_017883345.1 Candidatus Solibacter sp.
CTATGGCACGTTCAAACTGAAGAGTGTCGGGGGGCTCGCCGGCGCGCTGCTGGCGGATGCGGCGGTGTGGGTGATTCAGGCCATCGGCCTGCACCAGCCGGAATACTACGACACCATGCGGCCCATCCCGCTCCCCTTCGGGTTAAGGCGAATCTGGACGGGGCAAGGGTCGGTCTCGGGAGACACGGGTTCGTAGGCGCCGCGGCTGGGCCACCGTCGTGAACCGTAGATCGAACCGAGCTTCGCCCGTGGCCGGCACTCCGATCAACGGCCCATCCAACCGGATTACGGTGAGTCAACACTTGCCACCGCCCGCGCTGCTCGCGAAGTATCTTCCGGAGGGAACGGATCATCCCCTCGCAAGGAAGCATCTTCTCTCTGGGTAGAGAGATGAGGGCTGTAGAAGGGATCGCACTGCTTATCGAAGTGCGGCCACTTCAGGCGCCAGCGCAAGCCCTCCTCCGAATGTACGCGAGGAGAAGGGCGCGCCCCCCGCACCAGCACGGCGGCGGGCTCATAGATGACTGCATAGCCCAAGGCTCGCGCCCGCCAGCAGAGATCCACATCGCCGAAGTTCGATCGGAACTCCTCATCAAATCCCCCAAGCTCCTGAAATACCGGCTTACGCAATGCCATGAAAGCACGGGAAACCGCCGAGACGTTGCGCGTCAGATCGTTCCAGCGCCAGAAGGGAGAACCGAATGTACCCCGGAGAAGATACCCGAAACCATCCATCATTCCGGTGACAATCCCCGCATGCTGGACGGCCCCGGACGGGAACGATAACTTGCCTCCCACCACGCCGACCTCCGCTCTGGTCACGTGGCCGGCCAGGTGCGCCAGCCAATCGCCTGGCGAGGGGAATTCCTGGTCGTCCAGGAACACCAGCCAGTCGCCGCTCGCAACGGCGGCGCCCAGATTGCACATCCGGGAATAGTTGACTTCGCCGCTTGTGGAGATACACCGGTCGGCTTTAACGTTGGCCTCGAAACCATGCTGCACCACGATGATCTCGCCATCGTGTCCGGCGCGGGAAGCCGCGAAAGAGGGCATACAACGCCGCAAAAGGTCTGGAGATTGGGAACAGATGATGAGCGTCGGCCTTCCTGCGCCGGCTCCGGAACGACGAATACGGTAAACATGAGGACGCGAACTCCGTTCGACGGCGGCGTCGATACCCCGCCTGCGCAAAGTCTCCTCTAGCGCTCGCTGTCCCGCTGCGTCGGTGTACGGTTTGCTGGCGGCCGTGGACGCCGTGGAGCCGGCATGCTTTCGCCAGTGATACAGGATCCTCGGAACATGCCGTACGATCGCGGGCCGGTCCGCAATGCGTAGGACGAGGTCGTGGTCCTGGCTGCCGGCCATGGCCGGGCGGAAGCCTCCAGCCTCCTCGAAGCGGCTGCGCTTGACAACCAGCAGGTGGCCCAGGTACATGCAACCGAGCAGCAGATCGGGCGACCATGCCGGTTTGAAAATCGGTTCCACCCTCCGGCCGGAGGGGTCCAGCTTGTCCTCATCGGAGTAGACGATATCCGCATCCGCGCCTTGGAGCGCTTCTACCACGTAGTGCAGCGCATACTGGGCCAGAACATCGTCGTGGTCCAGAAACGCAAAGTAAGCCCCGCCTGCCTGCTGCGCCGCCTGGTTGAGGGAGCCCGCGATTCCCAGGCGCTTCTCCGAAAGGTGAAGGCGAACCCGCGAATCCCCCGCTGCCACCTCTTCCAGGTACCGGCGCACCCAAGGTTCGGTCGAACAATCATCGCAGATGCAGAGCTCCCACAATGAATAGAACTGCCGCTGAACGGACGCGATGGCAGCCTCCAGCCATTCCCGCTTCGGATTGTGGACCGGCATCAGAATACTGCACACTGGCCGCCATGGGAATTGTTGGCAGCGGTCCTGGAACCACTGGCTGGGCGGAACGGCGTTCTGCTCTTTTTTCACCCACGCCTGGTAGGCACGCTGAACGTGCCGGAAGGCGCCCACCTTCAGAAGCAGCGGGTGAAGAGGCGAATGCAGAAGAACCTGCCCGAGGCTCCGCTTCCATTCGAGGAGCCGCTTATCCAAATTGTCGCTGGCCATCGGCTTCACCCGCACGATACCGAATCGCGCCGCTGCTACGCGCCTGTATTCCAATCGGCTGCATCCACGGCTTCGTTCGACTCGTCGGACCGAAGCGAGAGATCCTCGCCGATCCGCGTCAGATTCGGATTGTAGAAAGGATCCCCCGAGTCCAGTTGATCGGCCCACCGGGCGTACCATCGCTCGCGTTCCGCGAATCCCACACCGCCGCGTCGAGTCTGGCACTCGAGATGCCGGAGCACGGCCAAAGACTCGTACACCACCCGATAACCCGCCCGGATGGCTCGCATGCACAGATCCGTGTCGTTGTAGTTGACGGGAAATTGCTCATCGAACCCAGCCAGTTCGAAGAAGACCTGGCGCCGAATCGCCAAACATGCTCCGGTGACGGCGGAGACGTTGCGCGTCAGGTCCAGCCATCGCCAATATCGCGAGCCGTAACTTCCCCGGCCGGGGTGGGCGCAGCCATCTCCGATGCCGATCGCAATGCCGCCATGCTGCAAGGACCCGGAGGGATACAGCAGTTTCGCTCCAACCACTCCGACCTCCGGCCGTCCGGCCTGCGCGGCCAAATCGGACAGCCAGGAGGGAACCAGCGGCTCGACGTCGTCGTTCAGAAATACCAGCACTTCGCCCTCGGCGACCTCGGCCCCGGCGTTGCACATGCGCGAGAAATGGAATGCTCCCTCGTACGGCACGCACTTCACCCTGTACCGCGATAGGACCGCCTTCATTGCCGCTCCGTCGCCGCCATCTAGGTGCTGGACCACGACGACCTGCCGCCGCTCGTAATCCGTCCCTCGATCGAGCAACCGCAGGCATCGGTCGAGCAGATCGGCGGATCGGGAGCAGATGATGATGCTCACCAGCGGCGGATTCCTGAGGTGCCGGCGGAGCGGGAAGGAACCGGTCATCGGCCCTTCCTCGACGGTGGCATCGAGTTTGCGTCGCCGGACCGCATCTTCCAGCGCGCGACGCGCCGCATTCTCCGCCGCGCCGGGCCGCTTCGCTTGCGCGCGCGAATGGTAGAGGAGCAGCGAGATGTGACCTACCGAGTTGGTGCGCTCCGTCAGACGCAGCACGAGGTCGTACAACTCGGCTCCATCGAACTCCGGCCGTAGCCCGCCGGCCAGGCGCAGGGCCTCACGCGACACCGCCAGGCTCCGTCCCAGGTACATGGCCGATAACAACAGGTCGGGCGACCAGTCGGGCTTGAAAACCGGCTGCACCGGGCCACGCAGGGCAGCCACCGAATCCTCGTCCGTGTAGAGCAAGTCCGCAGTTTGCCTCTGGAGGAATTCCGCCATATGGTGAAGCGCCATGTGGGACAGAAAATCCTGCTGGCCCAGGAAAACGCAATACTCCCCAGTGGCTGACGCGCAGGCCCGATTCAGTGCCGCCGCCCCGATGGCGTCTTCCGAACAAACCACCCGAATTCGTGAATCCGTCTGCGCCAGCCCGGCCAAATATTCGTGTACCCACTTTTCATTCGGGGCGCTGTCGCAAACGCACAGCTCCCACCATTGATACGTCTGATCCAGAATCGAGCGGACGGCTTGCTCCAGGCGCGCGCGCTCGGGATTGATGACGGCCATCGCGATGCTGAAGACGGGCCGGACCTTGAATCCTTCCGCCCGCTGCCGGTACCATGTGGCCGCCGGCATTTCGGCCTCTCTGCGAGACAGCCAACGCTCGTACTCGCGATCCGCTTCGCCCGGGTGCAGTTGACGGAAGCGAGAGTCGCGCCCGAGTCGTTCGAATCGGGCCTTCCATTCCAACAGCGGCCCGCCCAGCCGGCGCAGGAATCGAAAGATCAGGCTGTTCTCAATGGCCGCGATGTGAGTGTGCAGGATTCGCTGCTGGTTCTTCAGTCCCCTCAGCGACCGTGCCACTTCCTCCTGCGACTTTTCCAGGCCGGCGACGATCTCCTCCACGCACGAAATGAGGGCCAACAGATCTTCGGATTCAGCTTGACCCCGCTGGATTCCTTCGCGGAGGTCGTGCAATCGATTCTTGGCATTGGAGTAGCAATCGGGTCGATACACGCCACTTTTAGGTTACACCCACCACGCCGCCGGATGCACGCAATTCGCTTCCGCGTCTTCCGTGTCCCCAGGTCTAGCCTCGATTTCCACGCTATCCCGCTGAGTGCCTTTTCTACGGGTCTATTGCCAGTTCGGTGTATCGGATCGTAGTCCACTCCGCCAAGGGTCTTATGGCCACGCTCGCCGAATTCATCGCAACTTGCAAGATGTTCCTTGCTGAATCCACGAATGCCGATTATCCTAATCTCGCGCGGCATTATGTTTTGCGCCATTGTGAAACAAAAAAGCCCAGCCGCTTAGGGCTAGGCTCGGCGTCAAAGTAGTGTAGTTTGCTTCCATCGGCCTCGCGCGCCCTTGTTCTCGCCGCTCTTTGGTTTCCACTCCCGCGCCAGACGCTGCGCCTCGGCGATCTGCGGGCAGGTCATCATCTTGGCAACCCACCCTCGCGCATCTGCGTACTTCTTCTGGTCGTCACCGCTGACGCGCGAAGCCGCAAGGTCCAGCCACATATGCGCTTCGACGTAGTCTTGGGCCACCCCTTTGCCTTCGTAGTACATGACGCCGAGGTTGAACTGGGCGGCAGCGTCCCCCTGGTCGGCTGCTTTGCGTTACCAGCGAAGGGCCTCGGCGTAGTCCTGCGCCGCTCCTTCGCCTTCAGCGTACATGTAGCCGAGTCTGTCCTGGGCGGCAGCATCCCCCTTCTCTGCTCGATCAGCGTGCGGTCCAGCCGCCGTCGATCAAAATATCGGTCCCGGTGATGAAACCGGCTGCCTCGGAACACAGGTAGACCGCCAACTGGCCGATCTCTTCCACCTTGCCCCACCGTCCCAGCGGGATGCTGGCGAGAAACTGCGCGTTGCTTTCCGGATTCTCCATCAGCGGGCGATTCATTTCCGTGCCGAAAGGACCGGGGCTGATGCCGTTGGCGGTGATGGCTTCGGGGGCGAGTTCCAGGGCGAGCGTACGCGTCATGCCGAGCAGCGCGGTCTTACTGGTTGCATAGGCGATGCGGCCGGGCAGCGAAACGTGACTCATGATCGACGTCATATTCAGAATGCGTCCGTAGGCCTGGCCCACCATGGCGGGCACGAAAGAGCGGCACAGCAAAAACGCGGCCGTCACGTTGGTGTCCATCACGCGGCGCCATTCCTCCAGGGTGAAATCGACCACCGGCTTGCGCACGTTGACGCCGGCGTTATTGATCAGGATATTAACTTTGGGATACAGCGCCAGGATCTCGCGCTCGATCCGGCGGACATCTTCTTCGCTGGTCACGTCGGCGGGGAAGACGGCGGCCTGGCCTCCCGCGGCGGCGATTTCGGCGGCCACGGCGGTCAACCGCTCAACATCGCGCGACACCAGCGCGATGCGCGCCCCTTCGGCGGCGAGGGCCAGCGCCATGGCTTTGCCGAGCCCTTTGCTGGCGCCGGTGATGACCGCGGCGCGGTCCTGAAGTTTATGATTCATGCGGCAGTTCCTGGCTGGGAGCGGTTGAGATTCTCATCGGCTACGGCCTGCGGGCCGTCGATGTCCTCGATCGTAAGGCGGCTGGCCTCGCCGGAGGTTTCGATGGACAGATTGCCGACGCCGAACAGGCGCTGGGTGACGTTCTGGTCCACCCGTAAGTCCCGCAGCTTGGAGAGCTGGATGTTGCGGGTGGTTTTGGAAAACATCCCGGTTTCGAAGCCCAGGCGGTCGCCGGAAATCGTGGTTTTGGTAAACTGGCGGCGCAGCGCGCCCGGCAAGGGCCAAATCAGCACCACAAAAGCGGCACGAACTGGAGATTCTCCTTTTCGCGCCACTGGGTATATGGGATGGTGAGGGCAGCGCAAGCAGACTGGGGGGCTGCCCCGAGCCCGGCGAGGCGGACACCCTGGGTCCGTCCAGGGGTCCGCCCCACAACAAAAACTATGTGGCATGAGGAACCGCATTTGCCTCCGCCCGGCGAACGGTGTATACCTTAGCTGGAGAGGAGCAATCATGGAAGTAGATACCAAGCCCTGCCCGGTGTGCGGGGAGGCCATCAAAGCGGTGGCCATCAAGTGCCGCTTCTGCAATACCGATCT
>JADGNT010000325.1 GCA_017883345.1 Candidatus Solibacter sp.
TCAATTCATGTACCAGCCGCCATTGATGTGCAGCGTCTGGCCGGTGATGTAGCCGTTGCGTGCCAGCATGAGGGCGGCATCGGCCACCTCGTCGCCCGCGCCGAAACGGCCGATGGGGATGCGGTCGGGCGTCGCGGTCGGGTTGGCCGTGACCATCTCGGTTTCGATTAACGCCGGTGAAATCGCATTCACCGTGATGCCTTCCCTGGCGAGGCGCGACGCGTAGAAGTGCGTCAGGCCGAGCATGCCTGCCTTGGATGCGGCGTAGTGCGCGCCCACTACGCCGCCGACGTGCGCGGCCACCGAGGAGAGGTTGATGATGCGCCCCCAGCGGCGCGCGCGCATGCCGGGCAGGACGGCCTGGGTCACCAGGAAGCACGACTTCAGGTTGACCGCGATCAGCTCGTCCCAATCCTGCTCGGTGATCTCTTCGATGCTCTGCACGCGGGCGATGCCGGCGTTGTTCACCAGGATATCGATGTGGCCGAGTTCCATGCGGACGGCATCCACCAGTCGATCGACGCCGCTGCGCAGCGAGACGTCGGCCTGGATGGCGGCACAGCGGCGCCCGTAGCCTGCGATCTCGGATTCGGCGTCCTTCGCGTCGGCGGCGCGAGTCCTGTAATTGATCGCCAGGTCGGCGCCTGCCCGGGCAAGTGCCACCGCGATGGCGCGGCCGATGCCGCGGCTGGAACCGGTGACCAGGGCGACTTTGCCTTGCAGATTGTCCATCCCTCCAGGGTAGCGCCAGCAGAACCACTTCAGCGATTTTGATTGGGGCGACCGTGAGCGACCTGGCCGCTCGTTTCGGGGCGGGCCTTCTTGTAGGCTTCAAAAAGCTGCATGAGATCGGAGAACAGGACGGTGGACAGGCGGCGATACCCAGAGCGATCTTCTTCTCTTGGACTCGCTTACACTGGCTCAGCAAGGGATCGAACCGCCCTTGCACCAACTGCTCCACGCTGTGGGCCAGTGTCCCCCGGGATTGCAGTCGCTGGTGGATCATCATCCAGATCACCAAGCGTGCCGAATAGATCCCGTCATGCACGATCACGCCCATCTGCCGCTGCAGCAAACGAAACAGCTCAGCGGGCCCCAACTGCAGATACAAATCAAAAATCGCAGACGAATCCACACTCAAACCATAACCCTAATTGAATGTTTTGGTTAGGTTTAGAGTTCGAAAAACTAAGTGGCATTGGGCACGAGTGCCTGCGCCACCTCAAAGCAACGCATGCCGGCGATAGAACCATGTCTTGACCACTTGCACTAGAAACAGGTATGTCAAGGCAAGCAGCGCAATCGCGCCCAGCAACGACAGCGGTAATGGGGTGAACCCAAGCAGGGCGCCGAGCGGCGTGTACGGCAGCGCGGCGCCGGCAACGGAGACGGCCACAACCCCGATCAGCAACCGGCCGCTGGGACGGCTCTGGAACGGGTTGCCCGCCGTCCGGATCACAAATACCACCAGCGTCTGCGTGGCGAGGGATTCCACAAACCATCCGGTGCGGAACAGCGGCGCGTTGGTGGAAGCGTGGAACAGCCAGAGGAGCACCCCGAATGTGAGGAAATCGTAGAGCGAGCTGATGGGGCCGATGATCGTCATGAACTGGCGAATGAACCCAATCTGCCAGCGCTTGGGATTGTGCAGCAGGGCCGGATCGACATTATCGCCGGGGACGGCGACCTGCGAGGTGTCGTAAAGAAAGTTATTCAGCAGGATTTGAGTCGGCAACATGGGCAGGAATGGCAGAAAGAGCGATGCGGCGGCCATGCTGAACATATTGCCGAAGTTGGAACTGGTGCTCATGATGATGTACTTCATGATGTTGGCGTAGCACCGCCGTCCCTCGATTACCCCCTCGTTCAAGACCGCAAGGTCCTTCTCCAGCAGGATGATTTTCGCGGCATCCTTCGCCACATCCACGCCATTCATCACGGAAATGCCGACGTCCGCGGTGTGCAGCGACGGGGCATCGTTGATGCCGTCACCGATGTACCCGACGACGTGCCCGCGTGCCTTCAGGCCGAGGATCACGCGGTTCTTCTGTTCCGGAGACACACGGGCGAAGATGGCGCCGTGCTCCGCCTGGTAAGCCAGGGCGGCATCGTCCATGGTGTCCACCTGGCTGCCGGTGACCATGAGGTCGCTGGGCAGCCCGACATCGTGGGCTACCTTCTGCGTCACATACTGGTTGTCGCCGGTCATAATGACCACGGAAACACCGTTCTTTTTCAGCGCGTCGAGAACCGCAAGAATCCCCTCCTTGGGCGGGTCGAGGAAAGCCGCGAACCCGGCCAGCGTCATCTCCTTCTCGTCGGCGAGCGCATAAGCAGCCTGCTGCTCTACCTTCCGGAGTGCGACTCCAAGGACGCGGAATCCGTCGGCGCTCAGCTTCTGGAAGGTCTCCGCCGCCAGGGCGCGCCGGCTTTCGTCGAACGGTTGGGAAGCTCCGTCAACCATGACACTCCCGCAGATGGCAAAAACGTTTTCTGCCTCGCCCTTGGTAATGAGCAGGTGCTCACCGCCGCGACGCACCACCACGGAGAGGCGCTTGCGGTTGAAGTCGAAGGGAATCTCGTCCACCTTCTCATACTCCGCGATGGCAGGGTGCTCGTGCTTCAAGATGGCGTCGTCCAGCGGGCTTTTGATGCCGGCTTGAAAGTGACTGTTCAGGAAGACGAACCGGAGCACGTCTTCGTTGTCCTGACCGTGAACGTCCACGTGCCGGTCCAGCACGATCTCGCCTTCGGTCAGGGTGCCGGTTTTGTCGCTGCAAAGAATCTCCACGCTGCCGAAGTCCTCGATCGCCGAAAGTTGCTTGACCAGAACCTTTTTCCTGGCCATCCGGCGCGCGCCCTGCGCCAACGTGATGGTGATGATCATCGGCATCATCTCCGGCGTCATCCCGACGGCCAGCGCGACCGAGAACAAGAACGATTCCAGCAGCGGACGGTGTAAGACGATGTTCACCAGCAGGACGAAGAGCACTAGCAGCATGATCACGCGCGTGATCATCAGCCCGAAGTGGCGTATGCCACGACCGAATTCGGTCTCCGGCGGGCGCATGGCCAGCCGTTGGGCAATCGCGCCGAAGGCGGTGTCTTTGCCGGTGCGAACGATGACCGCGGTGCCGATTCCCGTCTGCACAGCCGTCCCCAGGAACACGCTGTTGCTGGCGTCGGCCATGCTGTGCTGCCCCGCTGAAAGATCGGCCGCCGCCTTGTCGACGGGCAGAGACTCCCCCGTGAGCGCGCTCTCGCGCACGTGCAGGTCCTTGGCGTCCAACAATCGCGCATCGGCCGGCGCCAGGTCCCCCGCATTGAGGCGGACGACATCCCCGGGGACCAACTCCGCGACCGGCAACTCCAGTTCTTTTCCATCGCGCAAAACCGCGGCAGTGGTGGCAACCTGCTTGCGAATATCCTCCACCGCATGCCGCGCCTGAAACTCCACGTAGAAGTTGACGATCACGCTGAGCAGGACGATGGCGATGATGATCGAGCCGCCGACCGGATCGCCCAGCACAATCGAGATGGTGCTTGCCGCCAGGAGAATCAGGACAAGGGGATTGGCAAAAAAACGCAGAAAACCGAGCAGCGCGGCGAAACGAGACTCGCCGACCAGGCTGTTCGGGCCATGGAGACGGAGTCGTTGTTTCGCCTCGGCGGAAGTCAGTCCGGCTGGAGTGGCTTCGAGCAGGGCGAGCAGGTCCCGCAGGGGCATGTCCCAGAAGCGGTCCAACGTCTGGTTCTTGTCTGGTGTGCTCATGCGCGGTCCCCCCCCTTGAATTTTACATGGTGCGTTGGCGGCAGCACTCGGCCCATCGCACCGGCAATTCAGCAACGAGATCCGCGAATCATCTCCCGGACCGCAATTGGCGGGAGAGAAGGCCCGAAGATCCGGCAATTGTGCGCGGTTCAGCGTAGTTCCAACAATTGCTCGACGGTAACGCCCGCTTCGTTCAGGATCTGGCGCAGAGTTCCAGGACGGACTTGCTTGTGATCTGGCACGACGACGCGGGCATACGGGTTACCACGCCTAAAGGACGATGTGGCTCCCTCTCAGGCGGTTAACGGTAAATGACTACCACCAGACCTGGCGAACCAGTCTAAACTATCCATAGTATGCTTCCCACCGACTACGGCCCGGCGACGGACCTTAACCATCTTTACGGCACGCTGCGGCCCCAGCCGTTGATTGACCTGGAAGAACTCAACATGTACTACCGGGGACAGGTCAACGAGGTGCGCGGCGAGGACACAGTCGCCCGCCTTTCGCTGAAGTTGCAGCAGGCATACCGGACTCTACCGTTTAAGGCGTTTCTCATGGGGCATCCCGGGGTCGGCAAGACGACGGAAGTTTCGAGGCTTCTGGAGCGTGTCAAAGACCAGCACGTTGGCGTTCGCTTGATTATAGCCACGGAGCTGAACCCCGCGAGCTTCAAAGTATTTGACGTTTTGCTCCTGATGTTAGTCCGCCTCGCTGAGGACGCCAATCGAATGCAGGCACTCCCGCTCGAAGGAATTCTGTCCGAACATCTGGTCTCGGACATCAAGCAGTGGTTTGGCACGGAACAGGTCAAGAAGAGCCGCACCGAAACCACCGCGGTTGGAGTGGAGGCCGGAGCCGGGGTGAAGGGGGACTCTCTATGGGCAGGGCTCTTCGGACTCTTCGCTTCCGCGAAGGCAGAGATGAAGTATGCAGCGGACCGGACGACAGCGACCGTCGCGTATCGTCTTCAGAGACTGCCGGACCTGGTCGATCTCTGCAACCGGCTGATTGATGTGTGCAGCCAGACGATGCTGAAAAAGACCGGGCAGGAATGGCTTCTCGTGGTGGAAGACCTGGACAAGACCGGGATCTCGCCGGAGCAGTTGCAGGAACTGTTCATTCAGTACGGGACGGTGTTCCAAAACCTGCGGGTGAACATGATTTTCACCATTCCGGTTTGGCTGGCTTATTCTCCGGAGGCGAGCCGGCTCCCCTTTGAACGGCACATGATTCACGACACGCCGGTTTATGACCGCAAGCACGGTTCCCATGAGAACGGCCGAGCAGCGGTTCAAGCAGTCCTGGAAGCACGGGTTTCACCCTCGCTCTTCGCCGAAGGGCAAATGACAAGACTGATTGTGGCTTCCGGCGGTAATCTCCGGGATTTGTTTGCATTGGTTTTGGATGCAGGAGAAGGGGCCCGCGCCAGAAATCCAACGGCCACCGAGATCGGGCCTGACGACGCGCAGGCAGCGATCAATAAGATGCGCCGCGAATACCGCATGAAATTGGGCCAGAGCCCCTATGATGCCCACCCAATTCCATATGCGGAAAAGTCGGCAAGACTCCTGGCAGTTTATGGCGGTGTCCCCGATAGCGACATACCGGATCCGGTCTTGTACTCTCTCCTGCGCGGCCGTGCCATTCAGGAGTTCAACGGCGACGGGTGGTTTGGCGTTCATCCGCTGGTCGTCGACATCTTGAAAGAGCAAAAACACCTCGAGCCGCAGGATCCCGGCGGAACCGACTAAATGGAATCGGGATCCATCCAGGAAGTAACCGAACGGCTGAAATCCTGGTGTATCCGCCACGACCGAGGACTGGCGCGAGTGGAGTGGGATTCGGCGTACGCACTGCGAGAGGTGGTCGATCGGCTCAAGCGCTCACTCGGCGGGTCGGGCATCTCTCTGGTCGAGATCGAGCTACCGCCAAACGAAGCTGCGGAGAAAATAGTTGCGGAACTGATCGAGATGCTTCGGTCTGTGACTGGGTCGGTGGTTTCGATTACCGGCATTGAGTGGGCGTTCCCGGACCACGGCACCAGGCTGGACACACTAGTCGGGCTCAGTTTTCAGCGAGAGACCCTTGCCTCGCTCCCAGTGCGCCAGATCTGGTGGGTACCCTCCACTCGGACGGAGCGATTTGTTCTCGGCGTTCCCGATTTGGACTCGTGGTTCCGATTGCGGCTGCATCTCACCGAGGTGCCCCCACGTCCGGCGGATACACCTCGGGAAGTTCCGGGCACGGAGCGCAAGACGGTGAGCGTTACGGAGGCACGTTCGATCGCACGTCGCTTTTGGGATAGATTGGAAGGCGCGCGAGCTCAGAATATTCCAGAGGAGCGGATTTGGGCGGAACTGGCGCGGCCTGCGGTGGATGCTCTGCTATCCGCAGGTCTCGAACTTG
>JADGNT010000326.1 GCA_017883345.1 Candidatus Solibacter sp.
CGGCAGCGGACGGGTTGTCTTCGGCGATGTATTCCCAAATGCCGGTGATGTCTTGTGCCGCTTTCGGGTGAAGACGAAAGCCTGGATCGGCGCTCATTGCGGCGCGCGGTGCTTGAGTAGCTCTTCCTCGCGCCGCCGGAGGGATTCAAAGAATTCCTCGCCGTCGATGGGTTTCACCCTTCCGCTCTTGATGTCATCGTAGCGGCCGTCGAGCATTTCGCGCATTTCAGCCCCTGAGTCGTTCGATGCTCGATCCTGTAGCGTAGGCGGCTTTTAACAGTTGAATACCGCGGCGGTCATCAAAATAGCTCATTCGATTGCGAGCAGACCTGGAAGGCGATGCTCACGGTGAGCGAGAACACCGGCGTCACCGATTTCGCCGTGAACCCGCGCAACCCCGACATCATGTACGCGGCGGCACACCAGCATCGTGGTAGCTGGCGGTCCCGAGTCGGCTATCTATAAGACGACTGACGCGGGCGCGCACTGGGCCAAGCTCAACGAGGGCATCCCGACCGTGGACAAGGGCCGCATTGCGCTCGCGGTATCGCCGCAGAAGCCGGACGTGGTCTATGCCACCATCACCACCAATTCCGCCAATAAGCAGACGGGTTGGTATCGCTCCGAAGACGCCGGCGGGCACTGGATCAAACTGAACGGCTTCATCGTGCAGGACCCGGAATACTACGGCGAGATTGGTGAAGCTCAAGGCGCCAATCATCGCCATCCGCGACCTGGAGATTCAGGCGCGGGAGAGCGATCTCGTCGCGGCGTCGTTCGGGCGCGGGTTCTTCGTGCTGGACGATTACGCCGCGTTGCGCGGGTTGACGCCCCAATTGCTTTCGCAGGAGGGCGCGCTGTTCGCCCCGGGGCGCAAAGCGCGGCAGTATGACGAGATTGGGTATTACCGGGCGCAGGGCGACAATCTCGCTTCGCCCAACCCGCCCATGGGCGCGCTGTTGACTTACTACCTGCGGGAAGATCTGCCGAATGCGGCGGCGGGCGCGGCGGGTCCGAAGATGGTGCTGACCATCGCCGATTCGACGGGCAAACAGGTCCGGCAACTGGACGCGTCATCCAAGGCCGGGCTGCACCGGACACCGTGGGATCTGCGCGAGGCGGCGCCGGCAGGGCAGCCGGGCGGGCGCGGCACGGGCCAGCCCGCGGCGGCACCACCGGCGGCCGGCGGTGGGCAGGAGGCCGGGACGCAACCGCCGCCGCAAGGTGGACGCGGCGGACGCGGCGGACGCGGCGGCGCGGGAGGCGGATTCGGCGGGCGTGGATTCGGGCGCTCGGGACCGCCGGTGAAAGCGGGCATGTATCAGGTGACGCTCGGCAAACTGGCCGACGGGACGGCGACTCCGGTGGGGCAGCCGCAGACGGTGGAGGTAGTTCCGCTGGAGAAGTAGTGCGCCACCCCACCGACCGCTCCCTCACGGTCGCGGCTCTGATTGGAGCGTTGATGCGTCGATCCGAGCCGCGACCGTGAGGGAGCGGTTCTTGGCGCTACACTGACACCATGGATTTAGGAATCAAAGGAAAGGTTGCGATGGTAGCGGCCGCCAGCCAGGGGCTGGGTTTCGCCATCGCCCAGGCGCTGGCGGCCGAAGGCGCGCAGGTCTCGATCGCGGCGCGCAAGCAGGAGACCATCTCTGCCGCCGCCGCGCGCATTGCGGAACAGACCGGTGCGCCGGTGATGTGGTCGGTGGCGGACGTCGCCTCCGCGGAGGCTATCGAGGCATGGCATCGCGCCACGGTGGAGCGCTTCGGCGGCGTGGACATGCTGGTGACCAACTCGGGTGGTCCCCCGGCGGGTCCGGCGTCCGGCTTCGACGACGCGGCGTGGCACAACGCCTTCGAACTGCTCATCATGAGCGCCGTGCGCACGGTCCGCGTCGTGCTCCCCACCATGGAGGCGCGCGGCGGGGGCAGCATCCTGATGCTGACATCTTCATCGGTCAAGAATCCGATTCCGAATCTGGGACTGTCGAATGTCATCCGGCCGGCGGTGTCGGCGCTGGTCAAAACGTTGGCCGACGAGTTCGCCGCGAAGTCGATCCGCGTCAATCAACTGGTGCCGGGCCGGATCGCGACCGAGCGGCTGACCTATCTGGACGACGCCAACGCCAAACGGGCCGGCATTACCCTGGAGGAGCAGCGCAAGCGGTCGGCCGGCGCCATCCCGATGGGCCGGTACGGCGAGCCCGAAGAGTTCGCGCGCGCCGCGGCATTCCTGCTGAGCGGCGCGGCAGCTTACATCACCGGCGCCACGTTGCAGGTGGACGGCGGCGCCATCCGCTCGATCGGTTGAGGAGGCTCTCATGCGAAATCTGCTTCCCTTTGCCCTGTCCGCACTGCTTTGGACCGGCGGGGCCGGCGCGCAGCAGTCCGCGCGGGATTATCCCGTCAAGCCGGTCCCCTTCACCAGCGTTCACTTCAACGACGTCTTCTGGGCGCCGCGGATCGACATCAATCGCACCGTCACCATCCCGTTCGCCTTTGGCAAGAACGAAGAGACCGGGCGCGTCGACAACTTCGTGCGCGCGGCCGCGGCGCTCCGCGGTGAGACGCTCGCCAACAAAAAGGCGCCGGGATATCCCTTCGACGACTCGGACGTCTACAAGGTGATCGAGGGAGCGAGCTACACCCTGAGCGTGCGGCCCGACGCCAAGCTTGACGCCTATGTCGATGGCTTGATCGCCAAGATCGCGGCGGCCCAGGAGAAGGACGGCTATCTCTACACCACGCGCGCCATCGATCCCCTGCATCCGCACCCGTGGGCGGGAACCAAGCGCTGGGAACTGGAGAAAGTGGACAGCCACGAACTCTACGACCTCGGTCACCTGTATGAAGCGGCGGCGGCGCACTACCAGGCCACGGGTAAGCGCAACCTGCTCGATATCGCGCTGAAAAGCGCATCGCTGCTGGAAGACACCTTCGGACCCGGCAAGCAATCCATCTGGCCGGGACACCAGATCACGGAGATGGGCCTGGCGAAGTTGTATCGCGTCACCGGGCACCAGGGCTACGTGGACCTGGCGAAGTTCATGCTCGACGTGCGCGGTCCGGATGGATCGCGCGGCGCGGGGCGCCCCTACAATCAGTCGCAGGCGAAGGTGGTGGACCAGACGGAGGCCGTGGGCCACGCGGTGCGCGCCACCTACATGTACTGCGGGATGGCGGACGTCGCCGCGCTCACCGGCGACGCGGCCTATATCAAAGCGATCGATAAAATATGGGAAGACGTTGCGGGTACAAAGCTCTACATTACAGGCGGAATCGGCGCCACGGGCTCGGGCGAGGCATTTGGTACTCATTACGAATTGCCCAACATGACGGCGTACAACGAGACCTGCGCGGCGGTGGGCAACGATTACTGGAATCATCGCCTGTTCCTGCTGCACGCAGACGCGCGCTACATCGACGTCATGGAGCGCACGCTGTATAACGGGCTAATTTCCGGCGTCTCGCTCGACGGGCAGAGCTTCTTCTACCCGAACCCGCTGGAATCGAACGGCCAGCACAAACGGAGCCCGTGGTTCGGCGTGGCCTGCTGCCCGGGGAATATCACACGGTTTTTGCCCAGCGTCCCGGGCTACGTCTACGCGCAGCGCGGCGATCGGCTCTACGTGAACCTCTTCGTGGCGAGCAGCGCCGACATCAAATTGGACAACGGGCGCAGCGTCAAGATGACGCAGGAAACGCGCTACCCCTGGGAGGGGTCGGTGAAGATGACCGTGAATCCCGACCAGGCGGGCAAGCTTGCCATCAACGTGCGCATCCCCGGCTGGGCGCGCAATGAACCGGTGCCGAGCGATCTCTACAAATTCGCGGACACGGTATCGGAGCGCGCGGTGGTGAAGGTGAACGGCAAGACTGTCCCGATGCAGATCACCAAGGGCTATGTCACGCTGGACCGCACGTGGAAAGCGGGCGACACCATCGAACTCAGCCTGCCGATGCCGGTGCGCCGCGTGGTGGCCAACACCGAAGTCGCGGCGGACCAGGGACGCGTGGCGATCCAGCGCGGGCCGCTGGTCTACACCGCGGAGTGGGTAGACAACCCGAACGGCAAGGTGCGCAACCTGATGCTGCCCGATACGGCCAAACTGACGGCGGCGTACGACCCCAAACTGCTCAAGGGCGTCACCGTGATCACGGGGCGCGCCACCAGCCTGACCACGGACGCGGCGGGCAAGGTGCTGAAGACCGACCAGGAATTCAAGGCGATTCCGTATTACGCCTGGGCCAATCGCGGCCCGGGGCAGATGATGGTGTGGATTCCGAATCGCGAGGCGTCGGCCAAACCGGCGGGCTACCCGACGCTGGCCAGCACGGCGAAGATCACGGTGTCGGGCGACAGCCGCAAGAATCCGCGGAACATAATCGACGGCGAAGATCCCACGGCGTCCGACGATGCGTCGGCGTACTACGACTGGTGGCCGAAAAACGGCAGCGCGGAGTGGGTGGAGCTGGCGTTCGAGAAGGCGGCCACCGTGTCGGAAACGAGCGTCTACTGGTTCGACGATACGGGTCACGGCGGCGTGCGCGTTCCCGCCTCCTGGAAGTTGCTCTACAAGGACGGCAACCAATGGAAGCCCGTCGAAGCGACGAGCGCGTACGGGCGGGAGCGGAATCAGTACAACCGGCTGACCTTCCAGCCGGTGACTACCACGGGGTTACGGCTCGAGTTGCAGGCGCAGCCCAACGTGTCGATGGGGATTCAGGAGTGGAAGGTGAAGTAGGGCGAGGGCAGCTTTTTGCCGTATAATTGGAGGTGACAATTATGGAAAATGGCGGCCAGCCCGCGACGAAGCGAGAAGTAGAAACGGCAATCAAGACCGCTGTCGATGCCGCCAAGGACGAGCTCCTGGAAGCGATGCGTGGTATCGAGACGAAGCTCCTTCATGCGTTCTACGGCTACGCCAAGAGCAACGACGGGCGCGTACTTGAAGTGGAAGCGAACGAGGCGGTACTCCGCACTCGGGTAGCCACGCTTGAATCGCGCGTCATGGAAGTGGAACGGCGGCTCAACATTCCGCCGGCACAGTGACTTTGACATATTGAATTGCAGGCATACCCCAACGTTTCGATGGGCATAGATGTCGAACCCACCGAAGGGCCCCTTGACACCACGCACTTGTATGTACGAGGTTGTAAATACAGATGTGGGTCGAATGGGACAGCGCAAAGAACGACACGAACCGTGCCAAACACGGTATCGACTTTGAAGCGGCGCAACTCATTTTCGACGATCCAGTCTGCATCGCGTTTGTTGAGAGGGTCACTGACGGTGAAGAGCGATGGCACGCACCCGGTTCGATTGAGAAGATCGTTGTACTGGTAGTCGTACACACGTATCGGGAAGAGAATTCGGAGGAAGCGATCCGCATCGTCTCAGCCCGTCGTGCGACCCCGAAGGAAAGGAAGTTCTATGACCAAACTATCGGCTGAGAAGCGCAAAGAGCTTCAGAAGCTCGCTGCCAGACCGGATGGTGAAATCGACCTATCCGACATCCCCGAGATTCGAGAGATTCCCTCGGATGCCGTGATCGGCAGGTTCTATCGGCCCAAGAAGACCGCCGTGACGATTCGGCTGGATGTGGATGTCTTGACGTGGCTGAAGGCAACAGGAGAAGGGTATCAGACGCGAATCAACACCTACCTTCGCCATCTTATGCAACAAAGCCGTCAGCAATGATGAGGAGCAAGCCTGTGATCGCGCGCAAGGAGATCTACCACGAGGGTTGGATCGACCTGAACAAGAACGGGAGCAAGGATGTCTATGAAGACCCGGCTCAGCCGGAAGACAAGCGCCTCGACGACCTCATCGGCCAGATGACGCTCGAAGAGAAGACCGTGCAGTGTGCCACGCTGTACGGGTACCGGCGCGTGCTCAAGGATTACCTGCCGACCGAGGCGTGGCGCACCACTGCGCTGTGGAAAGATGGCGTTGCCAACATCGACGAGCACCTGAACGGATACAAAAGAAGAACCAGGCCGGCCTAGCTTATTAAAGAAAAGTGGCATATCCTTTAATAAGAACTTATGTAATTAAAGGACTGCTTTGTTAGCGTGGCACCTCGATTCAGGCGGCGGCGAAGCGAGCCGGCGTCTCGTTTCCGACCGCTTCGCAAGCGGTGGCCCACATGCAGAAGCTCGGAATCCTGCGAGAGATCAC
>JADGNT010000327.1 GCA_017883345.1 Candidatus Solibacter sp.
GTCCTCGAAGAGGAGGGGACCGGCAATGGGTCCCTGGCCTGCATGGCCCGGGGTTTCGTGGGTGATGCCTGCCTGATCCCCGAACCGTTTGAGCAAAAAATCCTCACCGCCGAGGTGGGTGTTCTCTGGATGCGAGCGGATGTCTTCGGCTCTGCCGGCCACACCCGCGCGGCCAGCACCATGGTGAACGCCATCGATAAGGCATACCAACTCGTCGCCGCCATGCGCCAACTGGAGCAGCAGTGGAACCAGGAGCGGCACCCCGCTTTCGCTGATCAACCGCACCCGCTGAACTTCAACCTTGGCCTGATCAAGGGCGGCAATTGGCCTTCCAGCGTTCCGGCCCACTGCGAGTTTTCCATGCGTCTCTCCATGTACCCCGGCGTCGACCCTGAGAAGGCGAAGCGGCGGGTCCAGGCCCATATCGACCAGTTCTGCGCCGACGACCCATGGCTGAAGGCGAATCCACCGGAAATCACCTGGTACGGTCACCACGACTGGGGTGTTTATGAACCGAACCCAGAACGCAACCCGCTCATGCAGTCGGTCGCCCGAGCCCACACTGACGTGACCGGCACGCCCGTTGAATATCATAATTCCACCGCCTGCACCGACGTCCGTTTCTGGACGGAGCATTGGCATAAGCCCTCCACCTGTTACGGGCCGATTGGCGAGCAGCTTCACGCCGCCAATGAGTGGGTAAGCCTAAAGAGCGTCAGCGAGACAACCAAGGTAGTCGCAGCCACGGTCATCGACTGGTGCGGCGTAGCCCATTAAGTAGAAAGGTAGATTCAATGGCTAAGACAGTGAGCATCGTGACCCCCGTCCCTGGTCCCAAATCCCGGGAGCTGCTGGTCCGGCGTGAGGCGATCGTGCCGCGCGGCGTCGGCAATGTCGCCCCCATCTTCGCAGCCCGCGCCCATGGTGCCACCATCACTGATGTGGACGGCAACACCTTTATCGATTTCGCCGGCGGCATAGGCGTGGTCAATGTCGGCCACACCCACCCTGAGGTGAACGACGCCATCCATGCCCAGGTGGATAAGTTCCTGCACACCTGCTTCCATGTGACCATGTATGAAGGCTATGTCCGGCTGGCCGAGGAGCTTGCCCGCCTCACACCCGGCGATTTCCGCAAGAAGACGCTGCTCGTGAATAGCGGCGCCGAGGCGGTCGAGAATGCGGTCAAAATTGCGCGGAGGTTCACCGGTCGCCCTGCGGTGGTCACGTTCGAGAACGCTTTCCATGGTCGGACCCTGCTGACGATGTCCCTGACCGCCAAGGCCAGCACATACAAGCACGGCTTCGGTCCCTTTGCTCCGGAAATCTACCGGGCCCCGTTCCCGAACACCTACCAGTCACCCTTTGCCTCAGAGGCTGAAGCGGTGGAGTGGGCCTTCACCGGATTTCGCCGTCTGGTCGAAACGGAGATCGGACAGGACAAGGTGGCTGCCGTGATCCTAGAGCCCGTGCAGGGAGAATCAGGCTTCCTGGTAACGCCGCCAGCCTTCATGAAACAGCTCGTCGCGTACTGCAACAAGAACGGTATTCTCTTTATCGCCGATGAGATTCAGACGGCTTTCGGCCGCACCGGCAAGTGGTTCGCTGTAGAGCATTACGGAGTGACGCCGGATCTGTTCACTATCGCCAAGTCGATGGGCGCTGGCCTGCCGATCGCGGCTGTGGTCGGCCGTGCCGAAGTGATGGACGCTCCACAGGTGGGTGGCCTCGGTGGCACCTATGGTGGCAACCCGGTCGCGTGCGCCGGCGCCCTGAAGACGATTGAGGTGATGGCTCGGGACGGTTACAACGAAAAAGGCGCGGCCATCGGCAAAAAGGTGCATGCCCGCTTCCGGGATTTCCAGAAAAAGTACGCTTTGGTGGGCGACGTTCGGGGACTCGGTGCGATGGTCGCTATGGAGCTGGTCATCGACCGGAGGACCAAGGAGGCGGCCGCTGAGAAGGCTGCAGCCATCTTCAAGCGCTGCTATAGCAACGGCCTAATTTTGATGAAGGCCGGCGAGCACAATCAGGTAATCCGCTTCCTCGCACCCCTCAACATTACTCCTGAACAGCTTGACGAGGGCTTGGACATCCTCGAGTCGGCCCTGGCGGCTGAGTCAGCCCGCGCTTAGGAGAACGGAATTGCAAGGTCAAGATCGATCTCAATTGCGAGCGACTGAGGCCCTCGATACCGTCCATGACGGATCTCGGCGCAACAGCGGAAAAAGTCGCTGCGAGACCGAGTGAATTCACTGGAACGACGTGGCCGCCGCCGAACTGCTTTTGGGAGTGGTACACACGCTCGCCGGGAAGGTGCCTCTGAAATGATGTCTACACACAAGCGCCCGGCCATCGCGCGCAATGCCATGGTAGTCGCAGCTCACCCTCTCGCGGCGGCCGCCGGGATCACCATGCTGGGTCGAGGTGGCAATGCGGTTGATGCCGCTGTTGCCACCTTGGCGGCGTTGTCGGTGGTGGAGCCGTTCATGTCGAGCATCTTCGGCGCCGGGTTCATGCTGATCCGGCTTCCGAGCGGCGAGACCATTGCGCTCGATAACTACGCTGTCGCTCCCGGCGCTGCCCGGGCCGACATGTACGAACCGCTGCCGCCGGCAGGTGGCTTGTACAACACCGTGGCGTCAAAAAATGACATCGGCCACCTTGCGGTTGCTGTGCCCGGCGCTCTGGCTGCATACGCCATGGCCGTGCAGCGGTACGGGCGCCTCCCCTGGGCCACCGTGCTTGGGCCGGCGATTGGCCTTGCGGCCGAAGGCTATCCGGCCACCCCTTATTTGGTGGATGCGGTCAGAACTGAGGCCGACGCACTGTCTCGGTATTCGGACTCCGCCAAGATTTTTTTGCCTGGCGGACGCTTGGTGGAACCGGGTGCGATCATCCGGCGCCAAGAGTACGCCGAGACGCTGCGCCAAGTGGCGGCCGAGGGACCGGATGCCCTCTACCGCGGCGACCTCGCCCGAACCGTGGTGGCGGATATGGAACGCAGTGGAGGCCTGATCACCATGGAAGACTTGGCAGCCTACCAAGTCCTGGAGCGAACCCCCATTCGCGGCACCTACCGGGGCTATGAAATCCTCGCAATGCCCCCGGCAAGTTCCGGGGGCATTGCCCTGGTCCAGATGCTCAACCTTCTGGAGGGCTTCGACGTCCGGGAGGCGGGCTTCGGCTCCGCCAGGAGCATCCACCTCTTGGCCGAGGCGCTGAAGATTGCCTTCGCCGATCGGCGTGCCTACCTCGGCGATCCGTCTGCCGCGGGCAATCCGCCGACCTGGCTTACCGACAAGCGTTACGCGGCCATGAGGCGACCGGAGATCGGTGCGAACCGGGCCGGAGCCCCCTCGCCTGGGCAAGCAGATGCGCTGGAAGGGAACTGCACCACACACGTGAGCACGGCCGACGCCGAAGGGTACGTAGTCTCCACCACCCAGACGCTCAATCACCTCTTCGGCTCGCGCGTGACCGTTCCGGGAACCGGGATGCTTTTGAACAATTGCATGCGCCTCTTCGATCCGCAGCCGGGGCTTCCGAATTCCGTGGGGCGCGGCAAGAGAATGCTCAGCAGCATGACCCCGGCCATGGTTTTCAAGGATGGAAAGCCGTTCCTGGCCGTCGGGTCACCGGGCGGCACACGTATCATTGCTGCCGTGCTGCAGGTGATCGTCAATGTCATCGACCACGGGATGAGCCTGCAAGAGGCGGTCGAAGCCCCGCGAGTCCACACCGGGACCGAGAACGAGGGCTTGCTGATGGAACCCGGCTTCGCGGCCGAGATACTTAGCGCCCTGGTTGGCATGGGCCATTGTGTGCAGCCGGTGGACGTGGTGGGGGGCGGTATGCAGGCGGTACTATTCCGAGACGGCCAGCTTGAAGGTTCGTCCTGCTGGCGTTCGGACGGCGTGGCGCTGGGGCTGAGCGGAGGTAGAACGTCTATCGAGTCCGGGAAGGCTTTGGTGTATTGACAGGGAGCATGAATTTTGAATATCGGATCGCTGCTCAGGCCGGATCTTATTCTTTTTGGCGGCAACTTGATTACCATCGACCCTGCGCAGCCGCGAGCCCAGGCAATCGCCATTCGGGGAGAAACAATTTTGGCGGTCGGCGCCGATGCGGATGTGCTGTCGCTCGCGGGCGCCGGTACGCGGCGCACCGACCTCCACGGCATGACGGTGGTGCCCGGGTTCAACGACGCGCACAACCACATGGTCTTTTTCGGTCAGCAGCTGAAGGGCGTCGATCTGCAGACCAACCCCGCCCGCTCGATCGCGGAAGTGGTAACGCGTGTCCGCAAGGCTGCGGTGTCGCGCCCGCCCGGGACCTGGCTGAGCGCCTATGGCTACGACAACAACCTGTTGCCGGGACGGGATCACCCGACCCGACATGACCTCGACGCGGCCGCCCCGGAGCACATGGTCCAGTGCGGCCACACGTCGGGGCATATGTGCGTGCTCAACAGCAAGGCGCTCGCAGCCTGTGCAATTACTCGCGAGACGCCCGACCCCGAGGGCGGCAAGATCGCCCACGATGCGGCCGGCGAACCAACTGGCCTGCTGCTTGAACTCGCACAGTCGTTGGTCGAGCGGATCCGCTACCCGCTCACCGGGGCGGAGATCATCGAGGGCCTGGAACTGGCCGATCGGCGGTACTTGTCTGAGGGCCTTACCAGCGCCCAGGAGGCCTTGGCGGGTTCACTCAGCCCGCTGGAACTGAAGGCTTGGCAGGACGCCGTGGCCCAGGACCGGCTCCACATCCGCACGTCGCTGATGGTCCGGGTCGACTTTCTGCAGCACAGTTCCGGGGCGGCCGGGGAACTCGCGGCGCTTGGATTGAGCCAGGGGCTGCACACTGGGTTCGGTGACCACCGCCTGCGCATCGGCCCCGCCAAGATGTTCGCCGACGGTTCGCTGATCGGCAGGACCGCTTATATGTTCGAGCCTTTCGCCACCGATCCGGGCAACACCGGCTTCCTGGTGGTGCCGGAGGAGGTGCTGAAGGACCGCATCCTGCGCCTGCACCAGTCGGGCTGGCAGTTGGCGATCCACGCGATCGGCGACAAGGCCGTCGCGGTGGTGCTGGATGGGTATGAGGCGGCTCTGCGTGTTTGCCCGCGTGCCGACCACCGCCACCGGGTCGAGCACGCAGGCGTACTTAGCCCGGCCGTTCTGGACCGGATGGCGCGCCTCGGCATCATCGGCGTGCCGCAGCAGCACTTCATCTACCGCACCGGCGACGGTTATCTGGCCAACCTGGGGCCGGAGCGCGCCCGCTGGTGCTACCCGCAGAAAGCTTACCTGGACCGGGGCATGGTGCTCGCCGGCAGCTCGGATCGACCGGTGGTGCCGGGGGCGCCGCTGCTGGGCATTCACGACGCCGTCAACCAGATAACGTCCGGCGGCCGGCCGTATGTCCCCGAAGAGGCGATTACCCCGGAGCAGGCTATCGCCGCCTACACGCTCGGGTCGGCGTACTGCAGCTTCGAGGAGCGGATCAAGGGTTCGCTTGTAGCAGGCAAACTCGCAGACCTAACGGTGTTGGACCGAGACCCGACCGCCATGAATCCCGCTGCCATCGGCGAGACGCGGGTGCTGGGGACTTTCGTCGGCGGGCGGCAACTCTACGCGGCCGGCGGGTTCGGTGCCTAGAATCGACATGGTCAAACGAAACAAAGGAAAGCCAAGCCAAGCCTGTTCGTTTCACGCCTCTGGCCGAAGGCGACGGTCTGGTGCTGATTCAGCACCGCCGAGCATTGCGCTAAGAGTATGTTCGCCTGCGCTCGGCCGATTTCAGTGATTACCTATTGGACAGTGCGCCGCCGTCCGCCGTGGCCCAGAAGCCGCCGCCGCTCATCGGCCTATCCGGACACCCGTTGGTTGACAGGATCTTGGTAAGCATGGCGGTCTTGAATGACTACTTTTCAAAACGACTATCTCCGCAACGCTGTGCTTTATTCATCATCAAGGCGGCGCGATCAGGACACGGCGGTTGCCTCCTTCGCGTCCGGCTACGGTTGAAGATCGGGCGATACCAGGTCACTGGGAAGGTGATCTACTGTGCGGAAGCGGCAACAGCCAGATTGCGACCCTCGTCGAACGTCATACACGCTACGTGATGCTGGTGAAAGTCGCCAGCAAAGATACCGAGACGGTCATCAACGCGCTGA
>JADGNT010000328.1 GCA_017883345.1 Candidatus Solibacter sp.
CGATATCCCACCCTATAGTTCTTTCAGGTCGTGGCTCCGTGAGAGAGAAAAAGTGAATTCGTTGGCACCCATTCGGGCGCCGCTGCCCAGTAGTCCCGATATCGGAGGTTGAACCGGATTCCTCCTCCCTGACGCCGCAGGGTTTAGAAGGGCCGACATCTGTTACGAAACCCACCAGGAATCGGTCCACCAGCCATTAAGTTGACGCCAATGCGGGTCCTGGGGTCCCCACTGGGGACGGCGCCTTGGAAAATGCGGCGTCCGTTGAGCGGGCAGCGGGACGAGGGCGTCCCGCGCGGACCAGGGAGTCCGCCCCACGTTCACGGCTTTTCACTTTTTCGAGTGCGCGACCAGGGCGTGCAAATCCAACAGGTGTTGCGGTTTGAAGGCCTTTTTCGACCATTTGAACGAGGCGTCGAATTCCACTCCGACAAAATACCCGATTTCCCGGTAGACGCAATACCGTACGTAGCCCTGGAACGCCTGTTTGGGCTCATCCCAGCGGATTTTCACACCCAACGGAATGGGCTCTTCCATTTGCAGGCAGGCCCCCGAAGCGCAAATGTCCTCCAGGATGGCTGTGGTCCCCTGCTCGCCGCCCGAACGGTCTTTCCAGCGAACCTCTACCATGTCCGCGCACATCATACGAACTTCCGATCTCCTCTCGTCCATACTTGCCTTATCGGCGGACAGAACCGCCGACTTTACACTCCGGCGGCGGCCTTCTTACTAGAAGGAGTACTATTTTCCATTATTTGCCCGCGTGACATAATCGAAGACTGACGCCATGAGAACCCTCATTGTGCTCGTGGTCGCCGCCGTGGCGCTGGCTGGGTGCGGGCACAAGAAGCGCGCCCGCGTGACGCCGCTGCCGCGTCCCTCGCGCATTCCGGTGGTGGTCCAACCGGGCGACACCGAAGAGGGTGTCGCCAGTTGGTACGGGCACCCGTATCACGGCCGCCCCGCCGCCAATGGCGAGATCTATGACATGGAGAAAATGACGGCCGCGCATCGCACCCTCCCGTTCGATACCTGGGTGAGGGTCTACGACCTTGATAACAATAGGACGACCGAGGTGCGCATCACGGATCGCGGTCCGTTTGTCGGCGGGCGTATCATCGATCTTTCGCACGCTGCGGCGCGCGAGCTGGAGCTGATCGGCCCGGGTGTGGCGCGCGTGCGCATCGAAGTCGTCCGCACGCCGCCGAACGCCGCTCCGGGGCTGTTCGCGGTTCAGGTAGGCGCCTTCCGCGACCGCGCCAACGCCGAGCGGCTGCGCAGTCAAATGGAGGCGCGCTATGGCTCGGCCCGACTGCTTCAGCGCGCCGAGAATCCGGCGGTGTGGCGGGTTTTGGTGGGCGCGGAGACGTCGGAGGATGGGGCGAACCGGTTGGCCGAACGCATCCGCCAAGATTCAGTTGAGAAAACGTCCGCCTTCGTTGTACGTATAGATTCAGCGACGTAGAAAAACATGGCTCCGACTCCCTCGGGGTGGGCTCACGGGTTGGTGGGCCAGTCCCCGCAGATCGCTTCCGTCCGTAGACTGATTGGGAAAGCGGCAAATAACCGGCTTCCTGTCTTGCTGTTAGGGGAGAGCGGTACGGGCAAGGAGGTGGTGGCCCGCGCCATCCACGACGCCAATCCGCGAGGCCAGTTTGTGCCCATCGACTGCGGTTCGTTGGTGGGAACCCTGATGGAAAGCGAACTTTTCGGCCATGCCAAGGGCGCATTCAGCGGGGCCGTCGACAACAAGCGGGGGCTGGTGGAATTGGCCGACGGCGGCACGGCCTTCTTCGACGAGATTGGCGACCTGCCGCTCGAAATGCAGATGAAGCTGCTGCGCCTGATTCAGGAGAGCGAATTCCGCGCCGTGGGCTCGCTGCAATGGCGCAAGGTGGACCTGCGGATCATCGCCGCGACGCACCGCAACCTCAACGCCGAGGTGGCCGCGAGCCGTTTCCGGCTGGACCTGTTTTACCGCCTCAACGTCTTTGCCCTGCGACTGCCTCCGCTGCGCCACCGCAAGGAGGACATTCCCCTGCTGGTGGAGCACTTCCTGGGTGCCGGGAACACGTCCGGCCTGAGGGGGATCGAGCCCAGCCAGGAACTGTTCGAGACCTTCCACGCCTACGACTGGCCGGGCAACGTTCGCGAGTTGAAGCATTGCATCGACCGCCTGAACGCGCTCCACTCCGAAGGCGCGCTGCAAATGGCCGACCTCCCCTCCCCGCTGCGGCAGCACGGCAATATGTCCGGTCTGGAAAGGCTGTCCAGCGCCGTCACGCACTCCGATGCGGCGGCCGGTTACCTGCCCGATTTCGCCATGGCGCCGAAATCCCCGGTGATTTCCCTCCCCGAGAGCGAGCGCCACGCCATCGCCCTCGCGCTGGCCGCGACCCACGGAGGGCGCGGCAAAGCGGCGCACCTGCTCCGTATCGGCCGCACCACGCTCTACCGGAAGATGAAACAATACGGTATTGAGTAGCCCGTTTGTCTAATCCGCACAACATCGCGCTGGACGCGACCTACACCATCGGCGACGCGCTCTCCGGGGTGGGGCTGTACTCGCACGAAATCCTCATGGGCCTGGCCGGCGCGCACCCGGAGGTACGCTTCGATTTCTGTTACCGGCCGCATCGCTATCTCCGTGCGCGGCGCGCCGCCTTGCCACGGAACGCGCGGCGGCGGCTGTTGGCCGAACCGCTCGGGCCCCGCGGCGCCGATCTTTTCCACGGGCTGAACCAACGCCTGCCGCGCATCCCGATGCGCCGCGCCATCGCCACCTTCCATGACCTCTTCGTGATGACTGGCGAATACGCAACGCCCGAGTTTCGCGCGCGCTTTACCGCCCAGGCGCGTTACGCAGCCGAACGTGCCGATGCCGTGATTGCGGTTTCGGAATTTACCAGGAGCCAGGTGGTCTCCCTCCTGGGCGTGGATCCGGCGAAAGTCCACGTGGTCCACCACGGCATTCGGAATCTCGGGGAGCCCTTGGCAGGGCGGCGACCCGGAGGGTACCCCGCCTGCCCCGAAGGGGATCCCGCGGAAGCGGCCCGGGTCACCGGGGAGCTTGGCAGCGCCCCGCCCAGCCGCGAAAAGGTGATTCTGAACGTCGGCGCCATCCAGAAACGCAAAAATATCGCCCGCCTGGTGGAGGCGTTCGAAACCCTGGCGCCGCCGTGGCAACTGGTGCTCGCCGGATCCCACGGCTATGGCGCCGGGGAGATTCTGGCGCGCATCGAAAAGAGCCCCGCGCGCGACCGTATACGGGTGACCGGGTACGTCTCCGCGCCCGACCTGGCCGGATGGTACGCGCGAGCCGCGGTCTTCGCCTTTCCCTCCCTGGACGAAGGTTTCGGCATGCCGGTGCTGGAGGCCATGGCGGCGGGCGTCCCGGTAATCGCCTCGAACCGCTCCGCCCTGCCTGAAGTGGCGGGAGACGCCGCGATGCTGGTGGACCCGGACGACACCGAGGCGCTCCGCCAGGCACTCCTGGAATTGACCCTCAACGTGGATTTGTGCCGGGAATTGGTCCGCCGCGGAACCGCGCGGGCGCGAATGTTCACCTGGGAGAAAGCCGTCCGCGAAACCTGGGACGTGTATCGGACGCTCTTGGGCTAAACCGCCAAGCCCTTGGCAGGGCGGCCGACCCAGAGGGTACCCCGCCTCACCCAGCGGGCGGCCCAGAGGGCACCCCCGGACGGGGCAAGCTGGGTTTCCGGAAAATCCTCAGCGATTTTCGTCATCGACCGCGATTTTGAGCGCGCGCAGAAAGCGGTGATCCTGGGAAGTGAATTTGATCTTGCCGGTGGCTTCAAAAGTGCGCTTGGGCTCTTCGGTTACGTCGGGCTGGTTTTCTTCCTCGTCTTCGGCGTTCTCATCCCTCCGGTTAAAGCCGATAGTCGCTTCCAATACCAGGAAAACGTCATAACCGGCTCTTTTGATTTCCCCGATTGCCTCCGCAATCCGGTCGGATTCGGAGAGGGAATCGTTAATCGCGTTTCCCAGCTCCTGCATGAGGTGCTTCAATGGCTCGTCCACAGATTCCCCTTAATGACAGATGCGCCGGAGACAACCGGCGTTCCACCGATGGGTCCGCATCCACCCGTTCCGATTGTAGTGGACCAAACCGGGGTTCACAAGCGCGTCCCTGGTTAACAATCGGCAATTCCCTACGGGTACATTACAGGGAAAACCCCGATTTCCGCCTTTTGTTACGATGTGGGTGTGTGGAAGCATCTGACTGCGCGCAGCGGGCGGGAATTCGTCAAACATGTTGTCCCCGCCGTCCTGAAGCCGGCCCGGACCCTCTGGAATGAGGTTATCGGATTTGTTTTCTTCTGTTTGGCGGTGTATTGCGGATCTGGCATGGTACGCGCCTACATGCAGCTCGGCGGTGCGCCGCCCGACCAAGTGACCGGCCACCTGTTTCGCCTCGTTTTGTCTGCGTCAGCGACCGTCCTCATGCTGTACTTCGGCGTCACTTCCTTCCTGCGCGCCCGGAAGATTTCCCGATCATGAACCACCTTCCCGGCAACCCGGGCGAGTTCCCCTATACCCGCGGCGTCTACCGCGACATGTACCGCAGCCGCCTCTGGACGATGCGCCAGTACGCCGGCTTCGGCACCGCCGACGAAAGCAACCAGCGCTATCGCTACCTGCTCTCGCAAGGCACCACCGGGCTCTCGGTGGCCTTCGATCTGCCCACCCAAATGGGATTCGACAGCGACCACGCGATGGCAGCGGGCGAGGTTGGCCGCGCCGGCGTGGCGATTTCCTCGCTGGCCGACATGGAGCGCCTGTTCCAGGACATCCCGCTAGCGGACGTCTCCACCTCCATGACGATCAACTCCACCGCCAGTACCTTACTGGCTTACTACGCGCTGGTGGCGCAACGCCAGGGGGCGGACCGCCGCCAGCTCTCCGGCACCATTCAGAACGACATCCTGAAGGAGTACATCGCGCGCGGCACCTATATTTATCCGCCGCGCCCGGCGATGCGCATCATCACCGACATCTTCGCCTGGGCGGGCCGCGAGATGCCGGAGTGGAATACCATTTCGATCAGCGGATATCACATTCGTGAAGCCGGATCTACCGCCACCCAGGAACTGGCGTTCACCTTCGCCAACGCCATCGCTTACGTTGAGGCGGCGATCGCCGCCGGCCTGGCGGTGGATGCGTTCGCGCCGCGGCTCTCCTTCTTCTTCAACTCGCACAACGATTTTCTCGAGGAGATCGCCAAGTTCCGCGCGGCGCGCCGCATATATGCCCACCTGATGCGCGACCGCTTCGGCGCCAAAGACGCGCGCTCCCTGATGCTGCGCTTCCACGTGCAGACCGCGGGGTCCACGCTGACCGCCCAGCAGCCCGACGTGAACATCGTGCGCACCGCGCTACAGGCCCTGGCGGCCGTACTGGGCGGCGCGCAATCCCTGCACACCAACTCGCGCGACGAAGCCCTCGCGCTGCCCACCGAGGAATCGGCGCGCATCGCGCTCCGCACCCAGCAGATCGTCGCTTACGAATCGGGCGTCACCAACACGGTCGACCCGGTGGGCGGCAGCCAGTGCATCGAGGAACTGACCGACTCCATCGAACGCGGCGTGCACGCATACCTGAAATCGATCGAGGAGGCGGGCGGTACGCTGCGCGCCATCGAGACCGGATATATCCAAAATCAGATCCAGAATGCGGCTTACGACTACCAGCGCGGCATCGAAAGCGGCCAGCGTGTGGTGGTGGGGGTGAACCGCTTCCAGCAGGAAGAAGAGCGTGTCGTGCCGACTTTCCGGCTGGACCCGGCGCTCGAAAGGTCGCAGGTCGAATCTCTGCGCGAAGTGCGCGCGGGCCGCAGCCGGAGCGCGGTCGCGGAGAAACTGGCGGCGCTCGAACAGGCGGCGCGCGGCAGCGGCAATCTGATGCCGCCGATCCTCGATGCAGCGGACGTGTACGCCACCGTCGGCGAGATCGCCGACCGTCTGCGCGCCGTCTTCGGCGAGCATCGGGAGGTGTAGGCCGCTGATACAGAGGCCGTGAAACAACGCGGTTCGCAGGCGGACCCAGACATAGGCGCTAACCCGGATTTCTCATCGCCGGGCATCGACACGAGTGTCGATGCGGCAAACACGAGTGTTTGCGCCACGCCGGTCGTCAACAGTCTGTTCGCACGC
>JADGNT010000329.1 GCA_017883345.1 Candidatus Solibacter sp.
CGGTTACCGATGCCGATGTCACCGCGATGAAGCAGCAATTACGCGACCAGTTCGATCTCGCCGACACCAATTGGCGGAGTTGGACCTCGAACTAGGCAGGCGCCCGCGCAGGCACGGAGCTACGATGGCCGCTGCGGCTAGCGAGTCGAGCCTCGAACAGACGTTACTTCATCACGCCGGTGTGGCGCGCGTACTTCAGGGCCTCGATGGCGGCGCCGCGGGCGCCGGCGGTATCGCCGTTGGGCATCACGTAGATCGGAATATCCGCCTGCTCTTCGCGCTGCGGGGGCATGCCCGCGCGAATTTCAGCGGTGAACCAACGCTGGAATTCCTCGCCCGTTTCCAACGCGCCGCCGCCCACAATCAACGCATCGGGGTCGAACGTATTCACCATTTCATCGAAGAAGAGTCCCAAGGCATGGGCCTGCACGCGGAAAATGTCCACGCACATCGGGTCGCCTTTCTCCGCCAGGCCGCGGACCAGCTTCGACGCCTTGTGGAGGTCGCCCAGTCCGCCCAGGTCGTGGCCGGGATAGCGCGCCAGGAAATACGGCAGAAACGACCTTTCGATGGCCGTCAGCGAGCACACCGATTCCAGGCAGCCGGTGCGGCCGCAGTTGCATTCCGGATCGAGCCCCTGGATGGCCTTGATGCTCTGGTAGGGAATCAGGACATGGCCCAGTTCGCCGCCGAACCCCTTGCGGCCTTTGACCACGTTGCCCTCCACGATCACGCCGCCGCCCAGGCCGGTGCCGATGATGGCCGAAAGCGAGGTGTCCCGGCTAGCGCCGCCGAAAAGCGTGAAGTGCCCCCAGAGGGCTCCGGCATTGCCGTCGTTGAGGTACGTCACGGGCTTGCCGAGACGATTTTCCAGGTTCTCGCGGATATCGTATCCCGCCCAGTTGGGATGCACAAAGTTGGTGGAGCCCTTGGCGCTGAGCCGGCCAGAGCCGCTGGCTGGACCAGGAGTGTCCAGACCGACAGCCACGATGTCGGAAAGTAGAACGCCCGCCTTGCCGGCCGCGATCCCCAGACCGTCTTCGATCTGCTGGAGGCAGATGTCCGGCCCCTGTTTGGAGAGGGCGGGATGTTCGCACAGGCCCTCGATGAGGAACTTTTCTTCCCCGGTGACTAATGTATAGTTGACGGCGGTTCCGCCGAGATCCACTCCGGCCACGATTTGCACGCGTTGTTCTCCGTTTACGTTTTGACTGCCTGAACTTCCAAGGTTAGCAGGATCTCGCGCCGGCGCGGCCCACTTTCCGCCAGCTACACTGAGAGGACACATGGAGAAAGACACGATCGGCATCGTGGTGCACGCCACCGGCGGAACCGGAGTTTTGCACCAGTTGACGGGGGTGATTGCGCGCCATGAAGGCGACATCACGTCGGTGGAAATTCTGGACAACCGGCCGGACGAAGCCCGCACTTATTTTGAAGTGGTGCTGCCCGGCAGCCCGCAAGACCTGATGGAGGATCTGCGCGCCCTGCCGATTGTGCGCGGCGTGGAGATTGTCAAGACGCTGCAGGCGATTTACGGCAAGCGCATCATCATCATGGGCGGCGGAGCCCAGGTGGGGCAGGTGGCGATTGGCGCCGTGAGCGAGGCCGACCGGCACAACATCCGCGGCGAACACATCTCGGTGGACACCATCCCCCTGGTGGGCGAGCGGAAACTGGCCGACGCGGTGCGCGCGGTGGCGCGCCTGCCCCGCGCCAAGGCGCTCGTGCTGGCCGGATCGCTGATGGGCGGAGACATCGAAACCGCGGTGCGCGAGGTGCGCCAGCAGGGATTGGTGGTGATCAGCCTGAATATGGCGGGCAGCGTCCCGGATGCGGCGGATCTGGTGGTGACCGATCCGGTGCAAGCCGGCGTCATGGCCGTGATGGTGGTGGCCGATACGGCGAAGTTCACCCTGGAACGTTTGAAGCGGCGTGTGTTTTAGGGTTCACCGCGCTGGCGGGCTGAGGCTTGACGCGGAGACGCGGAGGCGCGGAGGAAGACGCGGAGAAATCCGTTGAGAAAGTCAGAACCTGAGAGCACGGAGGGAGCGGAGAACGCAGAGGAAAAGATTGCGGCGGACGTGCGGTTTTACGGCGATTCAAGGCGTAATACTGCCCAACACCACGGCTCGTTTAGCGCCGGTGGCGGAAGGCAGGTTCGACGGATTGCGGCGCCATGTCTCATGCGCCAGGACGGCGAAGGCAATGGCTTCCTTGGCATCGGCGTCGATGCCGTGATCGGTGGAGGTGGAGATATCGACCCCGGGCAGGAAGCCGGCGAGGTGGGTCATAATTTGCGGGTTGTGCACGCCGCCACCGCTGGCGATCAGGTCGGCGGGTCCGGCTACGGCACGCTGCACGACACGTTGGACACCCATGGCGATGGTGGCGGCGGTGAGCACGGTGGCGGTGGCGACCAGATCGCGCAGCGGCGCACCGGACTCCCGGAGGCGCACGATAAACTCGACGCCGTATTGCTCGCGCCCGGCGCTCTTGGGCGGCTTGCGCCGGTAGTAGGGGTCACGCAGCAGTTCATCCAGCAGCGCCCGGTTGACGTTTCCCGATGCGGCGATCCGGCCGCCGCGATCGTAGTTCCGTTTGCCGCCGGAGAACTGGCGCGCCAGAGCATCGATCACCATGTTGCCGGGGCCGGTATCGAAGGCCACGACATCTTGCGGCGCGCAAGCGGCCGGGATCACCGTGATGTTGGCGATGCCGCCGATGTTGAGCGCCACGCGGGTGCGGCGCGGGTGGCGGAAGAGCAGGTAATCGACGAACGGCACCAGGGGCGCGCCTTCTCCGCCGGCGGCGATATCGCGCGCGCGGAAGTTGGCCACCACCGGGACGCCGGTACGCTCGGCCAGGACGGCCGGCTCGCCGATCTGCAACGTGTTGGAGCGGCCTTCGTGAAAGATGGTCTGCCCGTGGCAGCCGATGAGTTCCACCGGACCGTACCGCTTGACCGCGGCCAGCACGGCGCCGGCGTACCGTTCGGCGAGATGGAAATTCAGGCGCGAGATAGCCGCCGTGTGGGTGGGGCAGTTCGACACGCCCAGAATGGCCGCACGCACCGCGGCGGGATACGGAGTGGAGGTGAAGCCGATGGTCTCGATGCTGTGGCCGCGAATCTCTACGATGGCGACATCGATGCCGTCCAGCGAGGTGCCGCTCATCACTCCGGCGACTCTCACGATCGCTTCAACTCCTTCTGTAATTCGCTGAGCAGTTGCAGCGCCTCGATAGGGCGCAGTTCATCCAGGTTCAGGCCGCGTATGCGTTCGGCGATGCCATAGCCCAGGGGTTCGAACATCTGGATCTGCACGGGGCCGTGGTCTTCGGCTTTGACCAGTTCCTCGCTGACCACGTGCTCGGTGCGCTCGTGGAGCTTGAGCACTTCGCGGGCACGCTCGATCACAGAGAGCGGCAACCCTGCGAGGCGCGCCACCTCGATGCCGTAACTGCGGTCGGCCTTGCCGGGTTCCACTTTGCGCAGGAAGATGATATGGTCGCCGGCCTCCTTGACGCTGACCATGAGATTGCGCACGCCGCTGAGCTGTTCGGCGAGTTCGGTCAGTTCGTGATAGTGGGTCGCAAAAAGCGTCTTGGCGCGGGTGCGAGCGTGGATGTGCTCCACCACGCTCCAGGCCAGCGCGAGACCGTCGTAAGTGGCGGTGCCGCGGCCGATTTCGTCGAGCACGATGAAGCTGCGGGAGGTGGCGGTATTGAGGATGACGGCGGTTTCGGTCATCTCCACCATGAAGGTGGAGCGGCCGCGCGCCAGGTTGTCGGACGCGCCGATGCGGGTGAAGATGCGGTCGATGATGGGCAGGCTGGCCGATTCGGCGGGAATGAACGAGCCGGTCTGCGCCAGGATGGCGATGATCGCGGCCTGGCGCAGGTAGGTGCTCTTGCCTCCCATGTTGGGGCCGGTGACGATGGCGATCAGGCCGGTGGAATCGTTGAGGTAGAGATCGTTGGGGATGAAGCGTCCGGCTTCCTGCTCGGTGAGGCGCTCGATCACGGGATGGCGTCCGGCGAGTATACGCATCTCGCCGCGCATCTCGCCGGAATCGGAGAAGCTCGGGCGCTGGTAGCGGTTTTCGGCGGCCACCTGGGCGAGCGAGGCGGTGACGTCGAGTTCGGCCACGGCGGCGGCGGTGGCGCGGATGCGCTGCGCGTGGCCGGCGGCGCGTTTGCGGACTTCGGCGAAGAGTTCCTTTTCCAGCGTGAGGATCTTGTCCTCGGCGTCGAGCACCTTGCGCTCGTAATCCTTCAACTCGGGCGTGGTGAAGCGTTCGGCGTTGGCCAGCGTCTGCTTGCGCTCGTAGTCGGCGGGCGCCAGATGCCGATTGGCGCGGGTGATTTCGATGTAGTAGCCGAAGACGTTGTTGAAGCGCACCTTGAGAGAGGCGATGCCGGTGCGCTGGCGCTCGCGGGTCTCGATCTGGGCGATGTACCGCTTGCCGTTCTGGCTGAGGTCGCGGAGCTCGTCGAGTTCGGCATGGAAACCAGCGCGGATGGTGCCGCCATCCACCAGGTTGAGCGGCGGTTCGTCGGCGATGGCTTCGAGGATGAGATTGGCGACGTCGGCGAGTTCGTCGAGCCGGTCGTGCAGGTTGCGCAGGCGGGCAGCCTGCTGGGTGTCGAAGCAGCGTTTGAGCGCGGGGATTTTTTCCAGCGAGCGGCCGAGGGCGAGGAGGTCGCGCGGGCTAGCCGAGCCGAGGGTGACCTTGGCGAGCAGGCGTTCGAGATCGAGGATGGCGGCGAGGTGCTTGCGCAATTCGGCGCGCAGGATGGTTTGCTGGCGCAGTTCGCCAACGGCGTCGAGGCGCTGTTCGATTTCGGCGCGGTCCATGGAGGGCCGCAGGAGGCGCTGGCGGAGGAGACGGCCGCCCATGCCGGTGAGGGAGCGATCCAGCACGCCGAGCACGGTGAGCTGGGCAGCCGGGCTGCCGGGGGCCCCGCTTGCGGGGACGGCGGCGAAGATGGGCTCGAGCAATTCCAGATTGCGCACGGTGACGGCGTCGAGCACCATGGAATCGGCGCGGTCGTAGTAGGTGGGGCGGTCGAGGTGGTCGAGCGCGGCGCGCTGCGTATCGCGCAGGTAGTGGAGGATGGCGCCGGCGGCGCCGACGGCGGCTGGACGGTTGGCGAGGCCGCAGCCATCGAGCGAGAGCAGCTTGAAGTGATCGCGCAGGGTGCGGTCGCCGTAATCCTGGGTGAAGACCCAGTCTTCGAGCTCGGTGCGCACGAAGCGCGGGCCGGCGCGTTCAACGCCCGCGAGGAGGGGCAGGTCGGTGGGGAAGAGAACTTCGCGCGCGCCCAGTTGTTCCAGCGCGCCGGCCACTTCGGCGGGCTCCATTTCGGTGACCTTGAACTCGCCGGTAGAGACATCCACGTGGGCCACGGCGGAGCGCGCGGCATTGCCGGAGACGGCGCGGGCGGCATTGCCACAGACAGCGGCCAGGAAGTTGTTCTCGCGGGAGCGCACCAGGGTGGCGTCCATGGCGGTGCCGGGCGTGACCACGCGCATGATTTCGCGCTTGACCAGGCCCTTGGCGGATTTGGGGTCTTCCACCTGGTCGCAGATGGCGACGCGGTATCCCTTTTGGATGAGGCGCGAGATGTAGCCCTCGGCGGCATGGAAGGGGACGCCGCACATGGGGATGGCGGCGCCCTTTTCCTTGTTGCGCGAGGTGAGGGTGATTTCGAGTTCGCGCGCGGCGACGACGGCGTCCTCGAAGAAGAGCTCGTAAAAATCGCCGAGGCGGAACATCAGCAGGGCATTGGGGACCTGCTGCTTGATGCCATTGTACTGCCGCATGAGCGGCGTGGATGCGTCACTCATGGGGAAGGGGTCCATTCAACGCAGAGACGCAGAGATAAGCGCAGAGATGAGCGCAGAGAAAACATGCCCCCACGAATGGGGGCATGGCAGCCTGAAAGGCTACGCTACGGTTAGGCGTAGAATCCCCGGAGTTTGATGGCGCCGGCCACGCGGTCCAGGGCCAGCATGTAGGCGGCGATCCGATTGTCGACATGGTGCGCGCGGGCGTACTCCACGACCGCGTCGAAGCTCTCGTCCATGATCTCCTGGAGGCGGTCGTTGACCAGTTTTTCGTTCCAGAAGAACCCCTGCCGATCCTGCACCCAC
>JADGNT010000330.1 GCA_017883345.1 Candidatus Solibacter sp.
GCCCACCGTGCTCAAGAAAATCAGCGTGATCTTCTACCTGAAGAATCTCTGCCCGGTGGAGATCCCGATTCCGCCGCCCTTCAACGTGATGGTGATCGATGCCGACCCGACGCCGTTCTGGATCGCCGTCCCCGGATGGCTCGCGCTCTCGCTGATTTCGCTGGTGTATTCCGGCCTGTCGGCGCGGCACACGGAGATCAGCTACGGGGAGTAGGCTTCCATCGGGGTTGAATACTTAACGCAATCACTAACCGGCCCCGTAGCAGAGGTCAAACGTATGAAACAAAAAAGTCGCCAGAACTTTACGCGCCCACCGCGATCTCATCCTCCACTATTTTCGCGCCCGGAAAGAGTTTTCCAGCGGTGTAATTGAGGGTCTGAACAACAAAGCAAAAGTCACTATGAGAAAATCCTACGGGTTCCGAACCTTCCGAGTCACCGAACTGGCCCTATATCACTCGCTTGGCAAGCTGCCCGAGCCGGAACTCACCCACAGATTTTTCTGACGAATCAAGTTTTCTTTCAGGGAATACTTCACACCCGTATCGCTGGCTTCCGCCTTTACCCAAGGCACGTCCACCGTTACGGGTATCTGCCGCCCCCCGCCGCCAACATCCTCCGCCACCAGCCAGCGCCGCGCCGTCCTCAACCGCCCCTTCGTCTCCGCGATCCGCGACTGAACGAACTGGCTACCGATCCGTTGTCGCTGCTGGCCTACCATGCTTTCATTCTTGAATCCGGAAAGGAATGCGATGACTCCGACAGAGAAACTGGATCGACTGAGCGTGGCCTGGTGGTGATGGCGATCCCCTATCCCGCGCCTTTCCCGATTGCGATTGCATTGCACCGGGAACTGCGATGGCAGATGTTTCGGTGGGGAAGCGCGGAAGCGGCGCCGGTTGCGCAGATACCGCTTTCGAGACCGGGCACGGCGCGTGGCAAGCAACCGCGGAAACCCGAGTTCGGCCGGCCGCGGTAGTGGCGGAGACGATCGCGTCTCGTCGTCCGGCGCGGGGCGACGTCCTCCATCCACAGGCCTGGCTGGCTCTTGCTCTTGACCAGAGCTTTCATGACTCTACGATACCGTGCCACCAATCCGCCAGGGTTTACGCGGACATTCCGTTTGCCGATCCGTGTGATTCAGCCCGCCGGATCCACGGAGTTCTGTGCTATACAAGGCATCGTGACTGAACATAAAGTGAAGTGCGATGTGTGCGGTGGATCGGGCCAGTGCACGATGTGCAAGGGCACGAGCAATGGCGGTCAGTGCACCAATTGCGCGGGCACGGGCCAGTGTCCGCAGTGCGAGGGTACCGGCCACCGGGAACCCGATCGCGAGAAGTAGTGTTTGCCCTGCCGCGCGGCAAGACGGCTCCTTGATTGTGCTCAAGTGAACAGACTTCCGTTCTTGCAGCTTCTATCATTGTGTCAGTGGTTCCCAAACTCTCTGAATCCGAAGGCCCGCTGCGCTTGGCGAGTTCGCGGATCCCGCGGGACGGGAACAATCGCTGGAACGAGCGCGCCCGGGCTCATTAAGCCAGACGGTGGAGACCATGGGTTCAATTCCCCTCCGAGAAGTTGGGCCGCTTTTGCGCGTCACCGTTCAATACTGGTATCACGATCGTGCACCTCGACTGGGGGCGGCGCTGGCCTATTACATGGCCCTCTCGCTCGCCCCCAGCCTGGTGATCATGCTCGCCATTGCCGGTTTTGCATTCAACGCCAAGACCGCGCAGGGAGGCCTGATCTGGCAGATTCAGGGGATGGTCGGCCCTGAAGCCGGCAAGCTGATTCAGATCATAGTGGAAGGCGCGCACCGGTCCCAGCATGGAATTGCGGCCACTGTGCTTGGGCTGTTCACCTTGTTCTTGGGCGCCACCGCGGCGGTCAACGAACTCAGAGACGATCTGAACACCATCTGGCAAGTTCCCGACGATCCCACCTGGAGCCATGCCCGCAGCGTGTACAACATAATCAGAGACCGCCTTCTTTCGTTCGCGATCGTGCTCGGCGCCGGCCTCTACCTGCTGGCGTCGCTGAGTCTGAATCTTTGGGTATCGGCCGCCGACCGGTACCTGAACCCGGCCACGAATCCGCACCGCTTTCTCAGCCAGGCCACCGGGTGGCTGGTCTCGCTTGTGGCCTTCACGATTCTCTTCGCCCTCATCTTCAAGCTGATGCCAAACGTTTCGCTCGAATGGGGCGATGTGACCATCGGTGCCATATTCACTTCCGTTATGTTCACGGCGGGCAGGTTCCTGCTGGTACTTTATCTCGGCGGGGCCGGCTTCACCGACACCTACGGAGCGGCCGGCTCACTCGTCATCCTCCTGGTGTGGGTGTACTGCTCGGCCCAGGTCTTTTTCTTCGGAGCGGAATTCACCCGGGCCTACACCAACCGATTCGGCTCCAGGGCGCACGTTTAGTTGGATCTTTCTCCCATGATCAGACAATCCAAATCACCCGTCTCCTCCGGCATTCGGAACATCGCCATCCTGGTTGCCGTGGTTGCCGTGCTGTACCTGGCCCGTGAAATCCTGATCCCGCTGGCGTTTGCCGTCACGCTCTCACTGATTCTGGCGCCGGCCATCGCCTGGCTGGAGAAATTGCGCCTGGGACGCGTCCCCGCGGCACTGCTGGTGATGCTGATGTCGATGGCGGGCGCGGGCGCAATCGGGTGGGTGATCTTCAATGACCTGGTTGACGTGGCCAACCAGCTTCCCCAATATCAGCAGAACATTCACAAGAAACTGGAGGCGATACGCGCTCCAAACACAGGAGCCGTGGGACGGGCCGCCGCCAGCGTGAAAGAACTGGGGAAGGAGCTGGCGAGCCCGCCGGCGCCCGTCGCGCCCCCGATGGCCAGCAACCGCGCAGGACCGCGCATCGCCCCGAACGCGGCAAGCGGTCCCCTTCCGGTACAGGTCGTGGAAAAGCCCGCCAACGAATTGCTGTACGTGCGCGACATGATTCAGCCGTTCCTGGGACCCCTGGGAGTGTTCGGAATGGTGGTGATCTTCAGTCTGTTCCTCATGATCGGACACAACGACTTGCGGGACCGGCTCTTCCGTCTTGTGGGAGTGAGTCAGCTCAACGTCATGACGCAGGCACTGAATGACGCCACCAGCAGGGTGAGCAAGTATCTTCTGTTGCAACTCCTGGTCAATGTCGGCTTCGGTGTTCTGTGCGGTACGGGCCTGTTCCTGATCGGCGTTCCCTATGCCGTCTTGTGGGGCGCGGTCGCGGCAATTCTGCGCATCGTGCCGTACATCGGAGCGCCGGTTGCCGCCTCGCTGCCCTTCATGCTTTCGTTGGCGGTTTTCGACCATTGGATGCAACCGCTGCTGGTGTTCCTGATGTTCAGCACAATCGAGATCGTCACCGGCAATTGGGTGGAACCCTGGCTTTACGGGGTACATACCGGCGTCTCGTCCCTGGCCCTCATTCTGACCACCGTGTTTTGGACGGTCCTTTGGGGGCCCGCAGGCCTGATTCTCTCGACTCCGCTCACCGTGTGCGTCGTGGTCTTGGGCCGCTATGTCCCTCAGTTCGCGTTTCTGCATATCCTGCTGGGCGATGAACCGGCCCTGGTGGAGGAGGCCAAGTTTTACCAGCGCCTCCTGGCCATGGACGACCAGGAAGCCAGAACCGTGATCGACCGCTACCTGAACGAGCACTCTCTGCTCGAACTCTGCGACTCGGTGCTCATCCCGGCGCTTACCCTGGCCGAACACGACAGGCACAAGGGCGCGCTCGACCAGGATCGCGAGGAGTTTCTCTTCCTCAGCGTTAAGGAGATGTTGGCGGAACTGGCGGAAAGGGCGGCGAGAGCGGCACTGGCGGATGTCGAAGCCGCGGGCGATGCGAAACCGGCGTCGGCATGCGGCCGGATATTCTGCATTCCGGCCAGCGATGAGGCGGATGAGGTGACCGCGGCCATGCTGGCCCTCCTGCTGGAGCACTCCGGCTGCATCGTGCTTCCGTTTACGCCCGACCCCGGCTTGCAGCAGTTGGCGTTCGTGCAACCGGCCGCGGACGATGTCTTCTGTATTTCCGCCCTGCCGCCATTCGCCTTCGCCCACGCCAGGACTCTCAGCCATCAGCTCCGGGTGCGTTTTCCCAAAATCCGAATCGTCGTGGGAGTGTGGGGATTCGCGGGTGATACGGAGCGGGCCATGGAGCGATTTCAGGCGCCGCGCCCGGACCGGCTGGTGACCAGCCTGGCGGATGCGATCCAGGCGGTGCTGAATCCCGCGGTTAGCGGTTGAGGCGCGTTACTTGCGGCACACCGCGGTCAAAAAGCGCGCGTCCGGGCTGAAATATTCCTGGACGATCTCGAGGCCGCCATGATCGTGCAGCAGCCAGCGGAAGGCCTCCGTCGTATACGCGTACTGGAAGTTCATGCCGACGTGCTCGCCGCGCTGCAACTGGATCTCTTCCCCGGACACGGTCGCCGAAAGATCGCGCGCCGCGCGGAAGTAACGCGTGATCAGATGCAGTCCCTGATGCCGCGAGTCCGTCTTGTGGTCGAAGCGGATCTCCCCGTCCGAGTCCGAGATGCCTACCGAGGCCAACAGCGCCGCGAGGAACTTGCGGGCCGCCGGATTGTCGCGCCGCGCCATGGTTTTCTCGGCATCGTGAATTTCGCCGTCGATGATCAGCCGGTCGCCCGGCTTCATGCACTGCGCCACGTAGCGGATCTCCGCCAGCGGGTCGAAAGAGCCCATGGTATTGCCGGAAAGAATGAACAAGCGCGGCGGATCGGCCGCATCGGCGGCGTAGATCAGGTGCACCGGACTCGAAATATCGGCCTTGATCCCCGTGGTCTCGATATCTTCATCGTCGGCGCCCGCACAGGCCATTTCGAGCATGGTCTGGCTGGCGTCCACCGGAAAGTACTGGCAGGCCGCTCCGGCATCCTTGAGCGCGCCCATCAGCAGCCGGTCGCGCGCGCCGTTGCCGGAGCCGAAGCTGATCACCGGCACCCGCCCGCCGAAGTGTTTGGCCATCTCCGGAGCCGTGGCCGCGATCTCCTTCCAGGTCTCCCACAGACCACCGTAGAGCACCGCGTGTTCTCCCAGCGCCGCCCACTCCGCGGCCGAGCGGGTGAACCAGAAGAAAAACTTCTCGGGTAGATCGCGAGCTTCCATAGCCTCGGCGAATTCCTGTGCGATATCCGCTTCGGTGAGAACCACTTCGACTTTCATATTTTGGACTCAAACCTCTATTATGGCGTCAGAAACCCATGATCTGCATGCCGGCATCGACAAACATGCAATTTCCGGTGACCCCGCGCCCCAGGTGGCTCGCCAGGAAGACCGCCGTGTCGGCGACTTCGGCGGGGTCGGTATTGCGCCGGAGCGGCGCGCGCGTCTGAATGGTGTCCAGGATGGTGGAGAAGTCCTTAATGGCCCGCGCCGAAGCCGTCTTGATGGGACCCGCCGAAATGGCGTTGACGCGAATCTGGCGCTCGCCCAGTTCGCTGGCCAGATAGCGTACCGCCGCTTCCAGCGATGCCTTGGCCACGCCCATCACATTGTAGTTCGGCACCACGCGCGTCGCGCCGAGGTAGGTCAGGGTGCTCAACGAACCGCCTTCGGTCATGCACGGCGCCACCGCGCGCGCCACCGCCACCAGTGAATAGGCGCTGACATCCTGCGCCAGCAGAAAGCCCGACCGGTTGGTCTGGAGAAAGGGCCGCGTCAGATCTTCCCGATTGGCGAAAGCCAGGCTGTGCACCACCGCATGCAACGGCCGGTGCAGAGCCAGAAGCGATTGCGTAAGCGCCTCCAGGTCCTCATCCTTGGTCACGTCGCACGGCAGGATCGCGGCCACATTCAGATCCTTGGAAAGATCCTCAATCGCGTCCTTCTGGCGCTCGCCCAGATAGGTCAACCCGAGCGTGGCGCCCTCCCGCGAGAATGCCTGCGCGATCGCATAAGCCAGACTCCACTTGTTCGCAATACCCAGAATGAGGGCGAAATTGCCCTCCAGAAGTTTGGACATGGATATCTACAGTGTATCGAACTCGGGGCAAACCGGGGCTCAGGGGCGAAAAACCACCGCGGGGAGTGGGCTCCGAACCCGGGGACAGACAGGACTGGCAGCGAATTTCCGGCAAAATGCGCCGGAAATCCATGCCAGT
>JADGNT010000331.1 GCA_017883345.1 Candidatus Solibacter sp.
GGCCGGCGAAGTGCGGTTGATCCAGATCAGCGTGTCGATGGTTTTGGCGAGCACGTAGACGGAAAGCAGGATGCCGGAGATGCGGGCCAGCAGGTCGAAAACGCGGTCTTTCGCCAGGCGTTTGCCGGTGATCTTTTCCACCAGCCAGGTTGTGAAAATGAGGAAACTGGGCCCCACGGCGGCGGCGGAAATAATGAAGAGGAAAAAGGTGGAAGGCCACACGAAAATGCCTTCGCGAAAAGCGAAGGGGCGCCCGCGGAGCACGCCGTAGAGGCCGCCGAGCGAGCCCTGGTGGAAGAACGAGAGGAAGGTGCCCACGCCGGCCAGCACGTAGATCAGTTTGTGCAGTTCGAACTCGAAAACCAGGAACGAGGGGATGTCGCGCAGCTTGCGGTTCTTGAGCACGATGGGCAGGTACTCGATGAACAGCACGCAGAGGTAGCAACTGATGCAGAACGTGACCTCGGTGAGCATGGAGTGCACGTTGGGATACCAGAAGGTGAACCAGGCGCGCAGCGGTTGTCCGACATCCACCATGAGGGCGGCCATGGCGCCGCTATAGCAGACCAGCCCGATGACGACGGCGCTATTGATCACGGCTCGTAACTCCTTGAACTTCAGGATATAGAGCAGGAAGCCGGTAAAGAAGGCGCCGGCGCCGAGCGCGATGATGGTGAGATCGACGAAAATCCACAGACCGAAGGCGTAGCGGTTGTCCATATTGGTCTGGTTCAAGCCTTTGACCAGGCACAGACCGGCGCTGTAGGCGCCGAAGAGGAGCATGGCAACCCAGGGCGCGAGCCAGAGGAGGAAGCGCGGGGTGGAGCAGCGCCGGACACCGCGGGTCATAAATTCTTTATCCATTTCCTTGGCCATTTCCCTAACCACGGGCGTTCTCCTTTGCGAGTCCCGGGCGGGGGGCGCTGGAGATTTCGCGCACCCAGTTTTTCTTGGAATGGTAGTAGATCTTGGGATCGGTGCCGAGCGATTCCAACATGCGGAAACTGTCCGGATCGCGCGCGCCCTGGGCGGTTTCGGTGGCCGGATCGTTCAGCTTGCCGAAGTGGATGGCGCCAGAGGGGCAAGCTTCCACGCAGGCGGGGATGTAATCCGCGGGGTCGATCTCATTCTTGCCGTTGGCAACGGCTTTGGCCTTGGCGGCGTGCCAGCGGCCGTGGCAGAAGTTGCACTTTTCGACCACGCCGCGCATGCGCGGAGCGACGTCCGGGTTGAGGGTCTTTTCCATGCCGGCGGGCCAGGTGGGATCCCACCAGTTGAAGTAGCGGGCGTGGTAAGGGCACGCGGCCATGCAGTAGCGGCAACCGAGGCAGCGCTCGGGCATCTGGCCGACGATTCCGGTGGCGGGGTCGACATCCACCGCCTGTTGCGGGCAGACGCTGACGCAGGGGGCATCCTTGCCGCAATGCTGGCAGAGGACGGGGACGAAGGCGGAGCGCCGGCCGGAGCCCTCGGCGCCGTTATCGATTCGGAACACGCGGATCCAGGTGAGTCCGGTGCGATCGGTGGCGCCGCTGGCGGCGGGGGGAACATTGTTTTCGACGGCGCAGGCTACCATACAGGAGCCGCAACCGTTGCAGCGGTCGACATCGATGCTCATGCCGTAGCGCGCTGCCGGAGTCTTTTTGGTTTCGGCGATCATGCGGGCACCACCTTGACGCGGGCGGCGGGGCCGCACACGTCCTGAATTCCAGGGGACCCACCCACCTGTACCGCGCCCGGCGGAACGGCCGGGTCCACGGTGACCTCCACGGAGCACCTGCCGATGCGGGTTTGCAGGACGGCGCGAGCGCCATTCGGCACGTGGGCGGCGCGCGCATCGTCGGGATTGAGCGCCACGCGGTTGGGGGCCAGGCGGAGGCCCGATTCCTGGTAGAGCTTGGTCATGAGCGGGGAGACGAGCGCGGGGTTATGCGGTTCGCGGATAGCGATGAGGGGAAGATCGGCTGACGACTCGATGGGTTCCGCGGGGCGGAGTGTGGAACGGCTTGCGGCGGGCACCAAAGAAGACAGGCCGGGAGGCCTGTCCCACCTTGCTCCCTGATTCAGGGACTTCCAGAAGGCGTCGGCAGTGAGGTCTTTTACGGGGGTCTCTTTTCCGTCCGCGTAGGTGACGATGGCGCCCTCGGCGGATTTGTGGATCGCATCGGCGCGTTCGCGGAGCGCGTTGGAGGCCGGCACGCCGGCGAGCGCGCCGACGAAATCCGCCGGATTCGCCAGGCCCGCGGGCGGCGTGACTACAGGAGCGACCAGCGGGACCGAGATGCGGAAGGTGGGGTGGATGGAATCCACGGCAGGGGCGATGTCGTCCGTCAATTCGGGATAGACCGCGATGGGCAGCGCGTATTGCGCATGGCGCGCGTAGCCGCCGCGCGTGGCGGCAAAGGTGACCACCAACGGGTTATCGCCAGTCAGTTTCGGTTCGATGAAGTGCCAGGGGATATAGCTTGCGGCGTTGGATTCGTCGATCAGCAGCACGCCGATGGAATGGTCGGGCACATCGGCGAGGCGGGTGATAGCGGCCGCGCTCTTCTTCCAGGGCTCGGGTACGGGCGCTTCGGACGGCGCCACGATAATCTTGCCGTAGGCGCCCAGCAGACGGTTGATTTCGGGGATCTCGGGAGCGTCGCCAAGCACGAACGAGGAGCCATCGGCGGTGAGTTCCCTGGCCACAACGGAGGTCCGCTCACCTTGGAGCGCGCCCAGGATCTCCTGCGCGAAGGCTCGCTCAGTGCCGGGCGCGAGCGGGATCCACTCGTCGGCCAACACCGCGGTGCGCGATTCGACGGCCTCGGCCTGGATCAGGCGAAAGTTCTGGCGGGCGGCGTTGACGTTGGCCGGCGTGCCCCAACCATCGAGCAGCGGAGCGCCGATGCTGAGGACGGTTTTGGCGGCGGACAGGTCGTATGCCACCGGCTGCGATTCCGGCGCAAGGTAGAGGCCCTGCAAGGACGCCATGGCGCGGCGGTAGGTCCAGGAGACGGTGCGTCCGGGATTGAGATCGAGGATTGCGATGCCATCAGGGGCGCGTTTGCGGACAGCGGCTTTGGCTTCCTCGATGGGTCCCTGCTTGAGGCGCGCCGGGTGGTAGGGCAGGTGATGGCCCGTCAGGCCGAAGGGGCAGAGTCCGCCGTGGACTCCGGCGAGCGACACAGGTTGTTCGCCGACGCAGCGGGCGCGCACGGCGCAGCCGGCGGGGCACAGGGCGCAATTGGTGAATTTGGCGCGGATCTCACCGCGTGCCGGCCGCGGAATGCCGGGCCAGTTTTCACTCCACAGCGCGGTATCCGTGATCAGGCGCCACGGGGCCGGCGTGAAGAGAGCGCCCGCCACGGCGCCGCCGGCGAATTTGAAAATGTCTCGACGTGAGTTAGTCATTTATGACAGTCCAGGCAACTATGTTCCAGGTGCGATTGGCGGTGGCAGGCGACGCAGGCGTCCATGGTCATGGCAGGCCGTCCGGCATGTCCCCATATATCGCGCGAATAGCCACTGATGCGATCCTGCTGGAAGGGCGGCAGGGTGTTGCTGGTTCCCTGATTGCCGTGGCATCGTTCGCATTTCAGGTTGGCGCGTTTGACGTGGGTGATGTGCGAGAAGTAGACATTCTCGGGTTGGCGCGCATAGACCAGCCACTCGGGCTCGCGCTGCGGCGTCACGAACCGCTCGATGAAGTTCTTTTCGGCCACGGTGGACCCCATGGCGGCGGCATGGCAGCCGGAGCATTTATCCAGGGTGGGAACGCCGGCGAAGGTGCCGTCGGCGCGAAACGCGTGGCAGTCGTCGCACTTGGATCCGGCCTTGTCGGCGTGGATCTGGTGGCTGAAATCGACCGGCTGCCGGTGCGTTTGGTAGATGACGCGCGGAAAGCCGGCCCAGCCCGCTCCCAGGGCGGCCAGCACTCCGATTGAGAAAACGATGGTTCCGCGAAGTGTCACGTGTATCTCTTTTCACTCGCATACGGCGAGAAGAATGTGTGGAACAGGGCCAGCATCTGGTCGTGATCAAGGTTCTGCGAGAGGCCGGGGGCGAATAGCCCGCCATCGGCCGCGAGCGGCCCGTGGGCGGCCGGTTGCTGCTGCAGAAACTCGTTGATGCGGTGCTGCTCCCGCTCCATCCATTGGCGCGCGGCGGCGCCCTGGAGCAGGTTTTCGGAAGTTTCCGGCGCGGGCACACCCTCGAAGAGCCAGCCGCCGGTGTAGGGTTCGGCGCTAAGGCGCGAAGGGTCGGCGCGCAGGTAGAGGTTGCAACTGGTCAGCAGGAACGGGTTGGGGAAGACGATTTCGTGATCCACGCCGTTGACCGTGACCACGGCGGTGGCGCGGTGCTGCCCGCGCTGCCAGACGTAGCTGATGCGCTCGGCCTGACCGAGGGCGCGGCTGAGAAAGGCGTCAATGCCGGCGTGACAGACGCCGTCTTCACCGATATCGAGCCACATGTGGTTGGCGGAGTAGCGGAGCCACTCGGGCAGCGGAATGCCATCCACGTCGTCGGCGGGCACGCCGGGGTGGGCCATGGAGAGGTAGAGTTCGCAGTAGCGGAAGCGGTCGCAGCCGCAGCGGGAGATCTGGCTCTCGCTATAGGGGATCATTTTGGCGACAGGCGCGGCGCCGCAGTACTGCATCAGCGACTCGCCCAGGTAGGGGCAATGGCCGGAAACGGATGGTTCGGCGGACTGCATGCGGTAGACCGGGCAGGTGAGATGTTCCTGGGAGGAACATTTGTCGTCCGCCCGGCCGGCCGCCGCGATGGGAATCAGTTTCCGGACCGAGGACGTCTGGCAATACTTGACCTGAGCTTCTTTGAGAAACGGGCAGGTCATGGCGGTTACTTCTCTTCTTTCTTGCCGAGTTCTTCGCCGCCATCGGCCATGGTGACGCCGAGTTGGGGGAGATGGAAAGTATGGCCGTCTTGGTACGAGGCAACGAGAGTGGAGACCTCGCGGTCGAGTTTGGACATGGCAGTCACTTTCTTGCGTTTCGCGGCAAATTCCTGAAATACGCCGATAGCAACGGCGACGCAGCAGATCAGGACGACCACGCCCAACGCGGCGTTGGTGATGGTCAGCCAAAGTGTAGATGGATCGCTCATCAGAGAGACTTCTCCTTCGGAAGGGAGTAATGCAAGAGAAGGGCCATGCTTAGAACAAAGGAGTTGATTATCTTAATCTGGAAAACGTGCCGGAAAAGCAGACGGATTTGTCTGGATTTCCTACGCGAAGGGCGGGCTTCGGACGGCGGCGGACGATCTGACGGCGCACTCCGGACGGGGAGCGGAGGTGGCGGCCAATCGGTTCGCTTCGGATGTAGTAATGGGTTTTCTTTTGTGTGGGTTGGCCTGGGAAATGGGTTCGTTCGGCAAAAGCGGGTTTGGGGCGGTTCCGGGCGAGCCGGCTTGGGGAGGGGCGAGTCGCAGCCAGGCGACGGGGAGGGGACTGCCCGGAGAGGTGGCTTCGCTTCTGGACGCTCGGTATGGGACGGCCGACGGCGAAGGTGGCGGCGGTGAATCCGTGTTTGGGGGGAGCGCGGTCCGGTGGCGCGATGGGCGGCGAGCAGGGTTTCGGATGCGGAGCGTTTGAGGCGCGGCATGGGGTTACCTTCCGTCTTGAGCAATAGCACGGGGAAGGGGGCCAGTCTGAAATTGGGGGGAGGCAAGTGGTGGGACGGGAAGGAGTTATTTCTGTAAAGTAGGTGTCACGAAAACCGGCCAACTCAGGCTTTTCCGAAATGTCAGCATAAGCGATTGAGAACAAATTTGATTGGCCGCATCAGTGATTGGGTGGCCCGAGGCATTCCATATTTCCTATACGCTGGCGGTGTAGGTTTTCAAGGGACTGGCAAAGCTATCCTCAGTTTCGCGGCGAAGAAGTGCTTGTGCTTGGCTGGCGTGAGCAGACCCAAAGGACGGGAGCGGCGTTTCACGGGGCTCATCCGCAGAGCGCGCCACGAACGCCTAGCGGGAGTTTACAAGATATCAGCGAGGTTCGAGGCAACCGGTTGCTGTAGAGCGCTTTGCCGGTAGTGTCGCGTATGACCTAACGGGTTGCTGGGACGAATCGCTGGAGACCGAGGAGGGAGAAGAGGCGTTGCTGCAATGCGGTCATACGGGTGAGACAGGTGGCGGT
>JADGNT010000332.1 GCA_017883345.1 Candidatus Solibacter sp.
CAGCCGGTTTGGCAGTTGAGATCGGAAAGGGGAAGACCAATGGATCCGGTCGTAACCACGCGAGTCGAGTCTGAATCGCTCGCGGACTTTGCGCTCGTGATGCAGCAAGATGACAAAATCCAGCCGCGGGCGCCTTATCACGGCACTCCGGGCCGGGCCCGCCTGGATCTGGATCCGGACCGTCTGAAGAACGGACTCGGGCAACTCGTCCTCACGGTCGTCAAGCTCTTGCACGAATTGCTGGAGCGCCAGGCGCTCCGGCGCATCGACGCCGGCTCGCTCACCGCGGAACAAATCGAAAAGCTGGGCTTCACTCTGATGCGCCAGGCCGAAGAAATTGAACGGTTGCGAAGTGAGTTTGGCCTCGAAGCGCAGGACCTGGACCTCGATCTGGGGCCCTTAGGGAGACTTTTTTAACACAGGAGATTCATTATGCCCCAACCAGTTACGCATGCGCTGCAGAGTTCGACTCTGTCCGATGTCCTCGAGCGGGTGCTGGACAAAGGCGTGGTTATTGCCGGCGATATCAAGATTAAGCTGGTGGACATTGAGTTGCTTTCCATACAGATCCGCCTAGTGATCTGTTCGGTGGACAAGGCCAAGGAGATGGGCATGGACTGGTGGGTCAACAATCCTGTTTTTTGCAGCCAGGCTCCTCAAGGACAACTGGAAGCCTCTCTTGCCCGGATCGACGAGAGGCTGGCACGGCTGGAGGCTTCCTCGCCGAAGGTGGCCGTCACGGCTTGAGGTCCTCTGGCCGCGTGCCGGTCGAAACCGGGACGCAGATGTGATCGAACTCACCGATCTGCCATTACAACCTCGGAGTAACGGAGCGTGACCTTGCGAACGTCCTGCGCGCTCGAGGGCGAGGTGCGCGTTGCGTGCCCTTCGCTCCACCACGGCTACGGGGGAGGCGACTCCGATCAAAGCGCTCGCAGCTCCGGAGGGCATTGGGGCTTGGTCGTAAATGTATGAATTTGCTGGAGTAAGAGGCGAGACTCGGGTGGCGGATCGAAGAAAAAAATTCGCATAACATCCCGGCCGGGGAGCGACGATTTACTCCCGCGCAGCCGGAAGTGGAAGACTGGCGCGTGTGGCGATGCCCAGGCCGCCTGGCGGTTGGCGATGGCGACGCTTACTGAACGTTGAATCCTTCCACCACAACGCGCGGGCGTTCCCCGCGCGTGTCGGCGTTTTCCAGCTCGGTCCGGATGGTGCGGCGTTCACCCGGCATCAGGGCGACGTAGTTGTCGCTATAGATGGCGGGGAGTATCCGGTCGCCGCTTTTTTCGCGCACGGCCTTGACGCGCACCATGAGGGCAGGTTGATCGCCTGTATTGCGCAGTTCGGTAGAGATCAGCCAGCGGCTGCCTTGCTGCGCGATCTTGCCGGCGGTTTCCACCTTGACCTTGGGGAGGGTGCGTATGGCTTTGAGGTTGTAGCCGAGCGTGCCACCACCCTGGCCGCCGGGGCCGCCCGCTCCACCGGCCGGGCCAGCCGGGGCGGGCGTCTCTTCCAGGCCGCGCAGATAGAAGTTTTCGGACACGGTCTCATTGCCGCGCGTCAGCTTCAGCCGGATGAAATGCACGGCAGTCAGATTGGAAGGGAACTCAATCTTGATGGGCGCTTCGAGGCTGTCTTCCTTACTGTCGAGCGTGGCGGATTTCTCCCACTGGCGAGCGCCGTTCATGTTCAGGATCTCGGCCTGCGCGCTCAATCCCTGGACGTTGCCGGCGTTGTAGTTCACCACTTCGACCGTGTCGCTCAGGGGATTCCATTGGATGTGCAGCGGCTCCGAACCCTTCTTACTGCCGAAATAACCGGCGCTGGTATCGAAGTAATAGTCGTAGGTCTGCCACACGAACGACGGCCAGCACGGATGGCTCATCCACAGCAGAAGGCCCATGCGGTTCTTGCCCTGCGCTTCGAACATGGCGCGGTAGCCGTCGTAATTGATGAACTGCGAGAGTCCCACCCAATCGGCGGCGTTGGTGGCGCCGCCGTAGTTCTTGTCGATCATGTCCATCCAGGCCGTGCCGCCTTGCGCGCCGGTGCGGGTGAAGTCGTGGATGCCCCAGACGTCGCCCTGCGGCCACATGGCTTCCTCGGGCATCATCTGTTTGAGGCTGTCGAGCGTGACCACGTTGGGCATGCCGAGTTCGCTGTGCAGCTTGAGAGTGGCGCGCGTCTGGAAATATTGCTTGGGCGGAACGGTGCGGTAGGGGCCGCCGCCGCTCACGGTGCCGCCGGCGGAACTGGGGATATAGTGCAGCCCGGGATGCAGGGAAGCGATCTGGGCTATCAGCCCGTCGTTGATGGGCGGCGGCGGATTGCCTTCGTTGCGCCCGCAGTACAGCCCGATGGAAGGATGGTTGCGAATGCGCAGGATGAAGTCCCGGGAATTCTTCAGGAACATGTCATTGTCGTTGGGATTCGGGCCGTCGACGGGATTGGCCAGCCAGAAATCCTGCCACACCACGATGCCGTACTTGTCGCAGGCATCGAAGAATTCGTCGTCGCCGGTCTGCCCTACCCAGTTGCGAATCATGGTGAAGTTCATGTCCTTGTGATAGCGGACCGCCACGTCGTATTCGCGCGCGCGGTAGCGCAGGTTGACTTCGGGGAAGCCCCAGTTGCCGCCGCGGGCGATGAATCGCCGGCCGTTGATGAAGATTTTGAGCGGGTCGTTTCCTTCTCCGGTATAGGTGAACTGGCGCACGCCGGCCTGGAACCTCTTGGTATCGGAGACGCTCTTGCCGGCCGTTTCAAAGCTTAATTCAACCTTGTATAAGTTCTGGTCGCCGTATCCCGCGGGCCACCACAGTTTCGGATTTGCGAGACGCAGCGCCGGGGTGGTGGTGGGGTCGAGTTTGACGGCCTTATCGGTCCCCGGCTCGACGGTCACCGGGGTTTCAAATGCCACGTCGCCGAAGCGGCCGCGCAGTACGCCGGTCACCACGGTGGTCCCGCTGTTGCGCAGCGTGGCTTCGACGGTGACATCGGCGCGGCTGGCATCGGGCAGCGGCAGAGTGGTCGAGACGAAGGGATTCTCGATGGTGACAGGGCCGCTCGTGTCGAGATAGATGTCACTCCAGATGCCGATGTCGCGGCCGCGGACGGAGGGGATCCAGTCCCAACCGGCGGTGGCATGATACGTGGGGTTGTCGGCGCCGAGCGCGCCGCCGTTCGGGTCGGGGCTCTCCCAGGTTTTCTCCTTGACGCTGCCGGGGGTGGCGTTCTTCCGGATGCGCACGGCGATGGCATTTCTGGCGCCGGGTTTGAGCGTTTTGGTGACATCGAACTGGCCGCGCATGAATCCGCCATCGATGTGGCCCAGCATTTCGCCGTTCAGGTAGACATCGGCCTTCCAGTTGATGCCGCGGAAATGCAGCCACGTGTGGCGGCCGGCGGGCGGGGTGCCCTCTGGGCCGCCCTCTGTGCCTGGTGCGACGAACTCGTCGCGGTACCAGAAATCGGCGTAGAAGAACGAATCCGAGATGGCGTTGATGTTGTCGCCGTAGTTGGGGTCCGGAATCGCTCCGGCGTTCCAGAAGCTGGAGAGCACGGTCGCGGGCACGGTAGCCACCAGCCAATCTTTATCCTGGAAGCCAGGCCGGGAGAGCGCCGGGCCGTCGGCGGTAACCAGCGAATCGCGCTGGATGCGCCAGGCGCCGCCGGCGAGCTGGAGCCGCCCGTTGGCATCCGCCGGTTGCGCCGGGTGGGGCCGCGCCACCAGGCCGCCGCGCCCGTAGACTTCGAGTTCGCTGAGGACGTAACCATCGGGCGTCGCGGGTCTGGTGAGGAGGACTCGGACGTACCGTCCGCGCGCGGGCTCGGAAAGTTTGAGGTCATCCGCCGGGCCGCCGGACGCGGGAAGCGCCTGCAGCGTGCGCCAGCTTTTGGCGTCGCCGGAAACCTGGATCGAGCCTTCGGCGGCGCGGCGGATCCAGTGGAGAACCACGCGATCGAAAGTGCTGGCGGCGCCGAGATCGACGTAGACCCACTCCTGGCCGTTGCCCGCGGGCTTCCAGGCGGAAGTGAAGTGGAACGGTCCGCCTATCTCGACGCGCTCGTTGTTGCGGAAGAACCCGAGTTCGCTGACGCCCCATTGGGTGCCCGTGCCGCCTTCATATGCCACGCGGTAGAAGCGGGTGTGCGCGGGCGCGGAGAACTTCACGGCGATGGGGGATGGAGCGAAACCGAATCCCCGGCCGGCGCCGGGCGCCGGTGCGGCCCCAGGAGCAGGTGGCGGAGCGGGAGTAGTACGGCCAAGTTCTTTCCACGATTTTCCATCGTCCGAGCCCGAGACCACAACGGTGCCGCCAGTGGCTGCCTGACCACCGCCGCCACGACCGAATCCGAATCCGCCGCCGGCGGTCACATCGATACGGTCGATTTCGAAGGGAGCGTCGCCGCCGCCGGTCTCGACCTGAATCCACAGAGGCGGACCGCCGATCGCCACGCGGGTGGTGGTGTTGTGATCCACCGCGTGTTCGCGCTCCTGCCGTTTCAGCGTGCCGCGATCGCTGGTGGCGATGGAAAACCAGCGTGGGAGCTGGGTGTCGGTGACGCCGTCGGTGACCAACTGGGCGGTGTGGTAGAAATCGTAGCTGCTCGACTGGTAGGCCGCACGGTGCAGGGCGAGGTTGCGAACCGTCTGCGTATCCGGAACCAGCGCCGGGGCGAAGTCTTGCCTGGGATCTCCCGGATAGACGCCGACACCGCGCGTGTACTGCTGCGCCTGTAACGCCAACAGGAGTGGAAATATAAAAAGGGCTGTTTGTCTCATATACCGCACCCTAAGGATCATACCGCACGGCTCCCATCCCATCCGCGCCCCCCGCTTTGTGCACCCCTGTAGAGTAGCCTTTCAGGCTGCCATGCCCCCATTCCTGGGGGCATTCTCTTGGTGGGGCAGGCTTTAGCCTGTCAATCCGAGCGAAGCTCGGACTCTTCTTCCCGTTTCCGTCGCGCCTTGTGATATTCCTGGAGAATCAGTTAAAACTATGCGTAAATCGATACTCGTTGTTTGTGCTGTGTTCGGCACAGCCCTGAATGCATTTTCCCAGGCCGTGCCGCCTGCCACGCCCCAACCGGCGCCCTCCGTCCAGCCGGCTCCGGCGGGGCGCGGCGGTTTCAACACGCCAGGTCCGCCGAGGCCAGCGCCGCCGCCCCCTTATACGTGTGACCCGGTCAACCCCAACGCCACACCGGAAGCGCGCGCGTTGCTGAAGACCTTGTGCGCGGTCTCGGGCAAGGGCGCCCTCTCGGGCCAGCACAACTTTCCGAATCACCGGTCGCAGGATACCGACCGGGTCTTCGCGGCCACCGGCAAGTATCCGGCCATCTGGGGTTCCGATTTCGGCTTCCTGGACGGCGAGGACAAAGATTCCATCATCCATCGGGACCTGATGATCGAGGAGGCCAAGAAGCAAGCCGCCGCCGGAAGCATCATTTATTTGTGCTGGCACATGCTGCGGCCCACCGAGGACGAGCCCGGCAAGGCGGGCGAGAACGGCAGGCCCAGCGAAAGCTGGCGCGGCAGCGTACAGGCCCGTCTCACCGATGAGCAGTGGCAGGAGCTGATCACATCCGACTCACCGCTCCACAAGCGTTGGGAAAAGTACATGGACACGGCCGCCGGGTTCTTGAAGCAGCTTCAGGATGCCCATATTCCGGTGCTGTGGCGGCCCATGCACGAGAACAACGGAAGCTTCTTCTGGTGGGGCGGCCGTCCGGGACAGTCCGGCACGGCGCAACTGTACCGCGAGGTGTACTATCGCATGGTCAACGTCCACCACCTGGACAACCTGATTTGGGTGTGGAACCAGAACGGCCCGGCCCCCTTCGGCGAGTTTCACCAGTTCTTCCCCGGCCAGAACTTCGCCGATGTGGTGAGCTACGACAACTACCGCACGCTGGACGACAAATATTACTGGGAAATCCTCGACTTGGCGAACGGTAAGCCCATTGCCCTCGGCGAGGTGGGGACCCCGCCCCCGGCCGAAGTGCTCAAGTCGCAACCCAAGTGGGTGTGGTTCATGGACTGGGGCGGCGGAGTCGACCGGCAGGCCGACCGGCTGAAGGCAGCCTATACCAATCCTTGGGTGATCAGCCGCGGCGATCCGCT
>JADGNT010000009.1 GCA_017883345.1 Candidatus Solibacter sp.
ACTTTCACTTCCAAGCTGCTGGACATGCCCAGCACACTCTGCCGCGTCCCGACTCCTCGGGACGCGCTTTGGAGCACGCCCGGCAGGCGTCCCGATGAGCCGGGACGCGGCCGGCGCGAGTGCCGGCGCCACATGGCCCACGCAGCCAATGTGAAGTTATTCTTGCGTGGTCCCTTAGTAGCTCAACTTGGACAGATACCCATAGCTCTGCCGCAGGCTATCCACCGGATCGCCGGGCGTCTGATCCTGCTCCACGAAGTAGTGCGCCACCTTCGCCGCCGCCGCCGCGCGCAACACTTTGGGCCAGTCCAGCACCCCGCTGCCCACCTCTTTGAACGCCGTCGGCGGCACCGATTCCTTGTACATCACCGCCGTGCCCTCCGCCTTGTCCTTCAAGTGCAGCAGCGGCACGCGTCCCGCAAGTTTCTGGAGGAATTCGGCGGGATCCAGCCCGGCCACGCTCACCCAGAACACGTCCAACTCGAAGGCCACCAGCTTCGGATCGGTGTGGTCCAGCATCACCTGAAACAGCGTGGCGCCCTTCTCCGTCGCGAATTCGAAGGCGTGGTTGTGGTAGCAAAAGCTCATCCCCGCGGCGCGGCATTTCTCCCCTGCCCGATTGAGCTTCTCCGCGATCGCTTTGATCACGTCAATCCCGCCGCGTTCCGGTTCCGGCAGGTACGGGAACACCGCGTACTGGAAGCCGCGCTTCTTCAATTGGTCGAAGATGGGACTCAGGTCGTCCGGCTTACCCTGCGTGACCGACCCAGAGTCCAGGTGAATACTCACGGGTTTCAGACCGCTCGCCTGCAGCATCGGCCAGAGACCATCCAGTCCGGCGTAGGTGGCTTCCACTTCCCGGTAGCCAATGGCGCGGATGGCGTTGAGCGTATCCTGCGGTTTCTGCGGCAGCACGGTACGCACCGTGTAAAGCTGCACGCCCAGAGTCTTCAATTGCGCCGCGCGGCCGGACGCACCCAGCGCCGCCACCAGCGAAGTCGCCTGCAGAAAGTCACGTCTCGAAGTCATGTCGATTATTATGCAACAGCCAGACGCGTAAATGCCAAACGCTCAGCCCGCGGGATCGCCGGGGAATAGAACGGCACGGGGTTTGACCGCGCTTGCGCTTATCGCGTATCGTCGCTTTGCGTGTCGTCCAGAAACCACTTCGTATATTGCTCCCGCGGGTAGTGAACGTCCTCCGCCCTGCCGTGCAAGGTAATGCTGCCGTCGGCGTGCTCTTCCACCAGGCAACCGGCGTGATAAACGATCGTGCCGTTCGGCCGCCCCACGCCGATATCCTTGCGATCGGTCAGGCGCATTTTCGATCCGTCATCCATTGCGCCAAGCATATCACGCTGCGCTACCCATGTATGCCGCGCGGGTCAATGAAGACCCCGCCGTCAAGCGCTTGTGGATTGCCCAGATCGTCAGCCCGGCCATCTCCGGGCCGTTGGTGGAGGCGCTAGGCGCGAACTCCTGTTTCCTCTGATCGGTGCTCCGTTCGGTGATTCCCTTCGTGATGATCGCCGTGGCTGGTTTTCCCTGGCTGAGCCAGCCGCGCGCGGTCTGAGCCACCACCCGCGCGACGCTCCCCGGTTAGGTCGGGAGCGCTCCCACCCATCCCCCAAAATGCGCTCTCCGCGGTTTCCTCTGCGTCTCCGCGTCTCTGCGTTGAACCTCATCCCTTCAGTTCGGGAACTGAAGCCGGCCGCCGTCCGTACCCGCCTTCCGGATCATCGCCAACTGGAAGGTGGCGCGATCGTGCACCAGGATATTGGGATTGCGCATCGCCGCCGCCGCATCGGCGTCCCACGCCGGCGCCAGGTACACGCGCATCGCGGAATCCACAATCAGCACGTCGGCATCGCGGCATCCCGCGGCCAGCGCCGAGGCGTGCCCTTCGAAAACCCACACTGCGTGGCCGATGTAGCTCAGCCCCACCAGGATGCCGAGAAACGGGATTGCCTTGCTGACCTCCGCTAATCCGGGCACTGCCCCGGGTTGGGCATCGAAGAGGGTGTACGCGATCGCCGCGATGTTGCGCTTCACGTCGCCCGGGACCAGGCGGTCCATGTTCTTCGCCATCGTTTCCAGCGCTGGCGTTGCCCCCAGGCGCGGCATCACCAGGTGCGTGCGGTCCGGCTTGAGAATCGCGAGTCCGCCCTCCGCGCCAGGCGCCGCGGCGGTTTGGCGCAGGCGCGCGAAGACTTCCTGGATATCCGAGCGAATGCTCACCTCGGGCATGCGCGGGCCCGCGCCTCGAGCCGCGGCGCCCTCCCCTCCGCGCGGGTGCGACACGCCCTGTCCGTCGACCCAATCGGAAAAGTCCGCCTTGCTGGACAGGCTGATCGGCACTTTGTGCCGCACCACCCGTTGGATCACCGCCAATCCGGCGGGTGGCGGCTGGGCGCCCGCCGCCTCGCGGTAATACCACACCTGGCCGTGGTTCTGCTTCGCCCTCTCCAGCGCGCCATCGAGCCGTTCCAGATCGGCCGGTTGGCCGTCCAGCAGGATGGCGCCCGATGCCAGCACGCTAATCTTGAGTCGCATGGCGATCAGCCGAAATATCCGCGTTCTCAAAAACGCAGAACCCACTTTGTCCCGCGGACGTGCGCGGCGCCACCCGGTTCATCGACAGACCGCCCTTCCACTCGCCGCTGACCAGCGGCGTCTTGACAAGCTCGCCAAGCCGGCAAGCCATTCCGGTCGTGGCCCGCTCATGCTCCAACCGCCGGGAGCGCACGAGATGTAAGAAAAAGAGAGGATTTTCGTAAAGACCCGGCATACGGGTTCGGGCGATCGTCCCTCAGGCGGTTGAGCAATATGGTATCACGAGTTTCTCCGGTAATCGCTCTGACGGTCATAGGCCGACGGTCATAGGCTTGTCATAGGCTTCTTGCAATTCAGACACTGGGGGCGCTGTAGGGATGCGTTCGGGCAGGAAACGGCCTGGCGGGGTGAGCCGGTCGGCGATGTCGCATCGCTGGACCTTGGGAGAGGAGGCTAGAGTGCACCGCGGGAATGCGCCAGCCAAGAATGCAGGGCAGGGGGGCGTGACATCATTGGGAAGCGGTTATGCTGTTCGATCCGCCCGTCGGCTTGCGTGTCGCATAGCTTTATCGCTTCATCGACAATCGCATAACAGCCAGCGAGGCCCATGGCCGGAAAACTGAGGAAACCCGCAACCATCATCCCGGCGCAACGGAATGCTCGCGGACCTGGCTGCTTTGGAAAGCCTTGAACACCCATCCGGCACCCGCCAACAGGCGTTCCAGAGCCACTGCGGGCACTGCCCGGCCGAACGCGTCGACGCCTCGCTGGAGAGCTGAATTACTGTCTGAACCGCAGGGAGAGCAAGTTTTCTTGGAGTAAATGATAATGTCCTATTTGCGCAAAGCAGAAATGTCCTATTGACACGTCGGCAAACAAAATGCCCCCCGCACGCCAAACCGGGGAGGTGGCACGCTATCGTAGAGTCATGCAAGCTTTGGTCAAGAGCAAGAGCCAGCCAGGCCTGTGGCTGGAGGACGTCGCCGCGCCGGAGATCGGCATCAACGACGTCCTGATTCGCGTGTTGAGAACCGGCATCTGCGGCACCGATGTCCACATCTACAACTGGGACGAGTGGGCGCAAAAGACCATTCCCGTGCCCATGGCGATCGGCCACGAGTTCGTCGGCATGATTGAGGCGGTGGGCTCCAATGTCGTCGATTTCTTCCCGGGCGACATGGTCAGCGGGGAAGGCCACGTGGTCTGCGGCCGCTGCCGCAATTGCTTCGCCGGCCGGCGCCACTTGTGCGCCCACACCATGGGGGTCGGGGTGAACCGCCCGGGCGCTTTCGCCGAATACATCGCGCTGCCGATGACCAACATCTGGCGTCACCACGAGGGAATCGATCTCGACGTCGCCGCCATCTTCGACCCCTTCGGCAACGCCGTGCACACCGCACTCTCCTTCCCGGTGCTGGGCGAGGACGTGCTGGTCACCGGCGCGGGCCCCATCGGGATCATGGCCGCCGCCGTGGCACGCCACGCCGGCGCGCGCTTCACCGTGATCACGGACCTCAACCCGTACCGCCTCGAACTGGCCGAAAAACTGGGCGTCACCCTGGCCGTCAACGTGCGCGAGCAGAAACTCGCCGATGTGCAGACGCGGCTCGGCATGACCGAAGGCTTCGATGTCGGCCTGGAGATGTCCGGCAGCCCGGCCGCCTTCCGCGACATGCTGGCCAACATGAGTCACGGCGCGCGCATCGCCATGCTCGGCATCCCCAGCGAGGAGATGTCCATCGACTGGCGCACGGTGATCTTCAACATGCTCACCATCAAGGGGATCTACGGCCGCGAAATGTACGAGACCTGGTACAAGATGAGCGTCATGCTGCAATCGGGCCTGGATATCTCGCCGGTGATTACGCACCGCTACCATTACACCGAGTTCCAAAAAGGCTTCGAGGCGATGAGCTCCGGCAACTCGGGTAAGGTGATTCTGAGCTGGGATTGATCACATCTCCAGCTTGCCCTGGTAAGAGAGATCCTTCACCCGGAACTCGATCTCGCGTTCCGGGAATTTGAGGCCGCCCAGATACAGGCGGAACAGCACCGTCTTGTCGCCCGGTTTCACCGCCCGCGGGAAGATCAGACGCAGCACCGGGTCGGATGGCGTCGGCGGGAAGTGCCCGATGATGCCGTAGCTCTTCTTGCCGATCAGCATGACCGATTCCTCTTCCATCCGCTGGCTCTCGCGCGCATCGCCCAGACCCGCCAGCGTCGGGTAGGTGATGGCCAGCACAAAATTCTCGGCGCGGTGGTCGCTGAGATATTCGACATAGTCCGGGTCCGGCTCCGGCATCGGGTGGGGATTCTTCTTCAGGCGGAGGCGCAGTTCGGCTTCCGCATGCTCGATGGGCGCCGCAGTCGCCAGATAGATCACGGCCACCGGGCCCTCGTTGGTTCTCTGCGCCCAGGGGCTCTCGGTCCGGACGGTCTGGATCTCGGCATCGGTCCACGCCTCCGGCGGCTTGGTTTCCCAGAAGGGTTGCGCCAGGAAGAAGAACAACGGCAGCAGCGCGTGCATAATCACAATATGACAGCAATCCGGCGCGGCGGAGCAGACGATCTGGACGCCGTCGCCGCCATCCAGCGGGCCAGTCCCGGTGCCGCCCGTTGGAACGCCGCCGACTACCTGGATCGGGAGTTTCTGGTGGCACTTGAGGGAGACCGCGTCGTGGGATTCCTGGTCGCGCGCACCGTGGCGGCCGACGAGCGCGAGATTCTCAACCTCGCCGTGGCGCCGGACTTCCGCCGGAAAGGGGTCGCCCGAGCGCTCCTCGACTGCGCTTTGCAGAGCTTCCGCGGCTCGGTCTTTCTGGAGGTCCGGGAGTCCAACCGAGTAGCCCAGGACTTCTATAAGTCATTAGGTTTTAAGGAGTTTAGCAGGCGCAAAGGGTACTACGAGTCGCCCCCCGAAACGGCTATTGTCATGAAGTTTCATTCATGTTAAGGTGGCCTTAGACGGATGATGCCGTCGTCAATGAAAACGCGAGATTACCCACCGAGCCTTTCCGAATCGACCGACTCGGCGCGGCAACCTCACTGGGAGGAATTGCCCAATATGGAACGGATCGAACTGGAAGAGTTGAAAGCGCATCTGATGGATACAAATCAGGAGTATCGTGGCCTCGCCAGCCAGCACTCGGAGTTCGCCCACAAGTTGGACGAGCTGGAAGCGCTTCCCCACCTGACCGACCAGGAGCAATTGGAGGAAGTGCGGCTGAAGAAACTGAAACTCCGCTTGAAGGATCAGATGGAAGCGATCGTGAGCCAGTCCAGGTCTCAGCAGGTTGCTTAACGTCAGGTGCGCGCAGCAACGGTAATTGCGTAGTTTTTCCTGCCCGGCCCCGCTCGTGGGGCCGGGTTTTTCGTTTTTGGGCTTCCTCGAAAATAGGTGTGGGGCAGGCAATCTTGCCTGCGGACGCGCTTTCCAGCGCGTCCAGGCGCCGGCTGGAAAGCCGGCGGCAGCCAAGAATGGCCGCCCCACATGGGGGCTTATGCCGGCAGAGGACGACGAACCGATCCGTATTCCCATCACCGATGTGTTCGACTTGCACACCATCCCGCCGCGGGACGTGCGCGCCGTCGTAGAAGAATACCTCATCGAAGCGCACCGGATGGGCTACCGCGCCCTGCGCATCATCCACGGGCGCGGCATCGGAGCGCAGCGCGAAATGGTCCGCTCCGTGCTTTCGCGGACACCCTTTGTGACCGAATTTCGGGACGCGCCGGCGGCAGCCGGAGGCTGGGGCGCCACCATCGTCACACTCCGCTGATGGAGCACCGGTGGGGCCAGGCGGAACGGAACGCACATTCAGTTCACCAAGTTGTTTATTTCGCTGCAATTTCAGGCAATAATGAGAAAGCCTCGGAGGGGCGCCTTAATGGGTGATGTATCGACAAAACGGATCATACTGTTGGCCATGGCCGCCGCGTCGCTGGGTTGGGGACAGCAAGCGACTACCATCTCGACTACCATCTCGACGCCGGCATCGAGCCTCGGCAATACCTACGCCTACGGCAATACGACCACCTTGACGGCAGTCGTTACTCCGGTCTTGCGCACGAGCTCTTTCATCACCGGCACGGTACTGTTCCTTGACGGTAACGCCCGGATCGGCGCGGTGACCATTGCGGCCTACACTGCGAGTCCGGTCACGGTCACCTGCGCAGCCGTCCTGCTGACTGGCGGCACGCACACGATCACGGCACAGTACAGCGGTGACGTCAATTTCAGCCCATCGGTCTCCGCCACCAGCCTGACCGTTACGGTCACTCCGGCCACTCCGACGCTCGTCCTGGTTGGCAGCACGTTCAGCGCTATCTACGGCGGTACGTTGTCCGCCGGTACCCTGACCGTCAACACCGCAGTCGACGTCACAGGCGCCCCCACCGGCACGGTTACCGTGGCTTCCGGCAACCTCAGCTTCGCCGGCAATTTCCGGTTGGCGGGTGGCGTCGCAACCGTGACCGGCGCACAGCTTCCCACCACGCTGGCCCCGGGCGTTGGTAAGACCCTGACCTTCAGCTACTCCGGCGACGGCAACTACGCCGCGGCCAGTACCTCCGGCTTGATCACGGTCAATCCGGCAACGCCAGCGATGACCCTGGTCTCCAGCCAGAACCCGAGCGCGCTGAATCAGCCGGTAACCTTCACCGCTGCCGTGACCACGCCGACGACGGGCGCGCCGACCGGAACCATAGCCTTTAAGGACGGCACCACCGTATTGGTGAGCGGCGTGCAGATCGCGGGTGGTATCGCGACCCTAACCACCAGCACGCTCACGCCGGCTCCCCCGGCCACCCACACCATCACGGCGGTTTACAGTGGCGACACCAACTTCGCCGCCAACACCTCCTACGCGGTGAACCAGTTTGTCAACAGTATCGCCCTGACGCCTTCGAACAGCAGCCCCAGTGTGAATACCACGGTCACCTATAGCGTGACCCTGACGGGCGGGTCCACGCCGCCGCAAGGTAGCGTAAGTATCAATGACGGTGGCACCACGGTTTGCAGCATTGCCGCGGTCACGGCGGGCGCTGCCAGTTCCACCGGTAGCTGCACCGTCACCTACAACAACGCCGATGCCCAGCACGGCGCCGGCGCGCACAGCATTACCGCGGTGTTCACACCGGCCAACGCCAACTGGGCAGCCGTAACTTCGGCGGTCTCCACGGTAACGGTGGGGAGCGCCACGACGGTGACCTCGCTGACGAGTAACCAGACCTCGATCCGGGTGGGCGGGTCGGTGACCTATACGGCATCCGTGCAGGGTGCGCCCGTCGCAGCCGGCAACCCGACCGGAACCGTCACCTTCTACGATGCGTCCATAACCCCCATTCCGGGTTGTTCGGGCCTGGCCGTCACCGCGGCCAATCCGGCCGTCGCCACCTGTAGCAAGACCTACGACGGCAGCGTTCCCGTTCTCGGTTCTGGCAATCACCAGATTACGGCTGTTTTCACCCACGCCGGGCTCATTTTCCCGGACAGCAGCAGCAGCCAGGTAGCGCTTACGGTCGTCCCCGCGCTCGCCATCACCACCACTTCGCTTCCCTCCGGCACCTCAGGGAGCAGTTACTCGTTCACGTTGGCCGGCAGAGGCGGGACGCCGCCATACACGTGGTCGGCCAGCGGACTTCCACCCTCGCTTTTCGTCAATCCGGCGACCGGAGTCATTTCGGGCGCCATCCAGGCGAGCGGAACCTTCCTGATCACGGTGGGCCTGCGCGATGCAGCGAGTCCCCCCGCGACCGCGCAGTTCCAGCTAGTGGTGAGCCCGCCCCCGGTTTCGATCGCGCCTTCCAGCAGCCTGCCCTCGGGCGTCGTGGGAGCGGCTTATACGGGCTTCGTTTACGCCGACGGCGGCAACGGCGATTTCCGCTTCTCTCTGGGAAGCGGTAGCCTGCCGGACGGTCTCACTCTATCCTCCGGCGGAGCGATCTCCGGCACGCCAAAAACTCCCGGCCAGTTTACCTTTTCGGTGGTGGCCACGGACTCCGCGGGCGCATCCGGCTTCCAGGACTTTCGCATCACCATCCAGCCGGCGCCGCTGAACATCACCGGCGGACCTACGACCCCCACCGTGCCCACCGGCACCCCGATCAGCATCTCCTTCACAGGCACGGGCGGCGTGGGCCCGTACCGATTCACTCTTTGCGGCAGCCTGCCCCCGGGTACGACGTTCAGCAACGGCGTGCTCTCCGGCACTCCCACCACCCCGGGCACCTTCACCGTTTGCGTCACGATTGCCGACAGCACCGGCGCGGTGTTCACCAAGGACTTCGCCCTCACGGTCGCGCCGCCGGCCGCACTCAGCCTGAGCGGCTCGCTGAGCGACGGCAAGGTGGGTGTGCCGTACGCAGGTCAAATATCGGCTGCCGGCGGCGCCGGCCCCTACACCTATGCGGGCTCGGGACTTCCCGACGGCCTCAGTCTCTCCGCTTCCGGAAGCATCAGCGGTACTCCCGGCACCGCGGGCCAGTTTTCCTTCATTGCGACCGCCACCGATTCCACCGGCGCCAAAGCCAACGGCACGTTCCACATCACCATCGTCCCGGCCGACCTCGGCATCGTCACGGCCTCCCTTCCGGATGGCGTGGTGGGCGTCGCCTACTCCGCGAGCCTGACCGCGTCCGGCGGCGTGCCGCCGTACACGTGGACCGTGACCGGCCTGCCGGACGGCGTGACCGCCACCGCCGCCGGCGCCATCAGCGGCACGCCGACGAAGGCGGGTAGCTTCACCGTGATTGTCAGCGTGACGGACGCGGCGGGAACCAGCATCGCGCCGGCGAGGCGTCCCTCCCCCGTGACCATCGCTCCCGCTCCGCTAGCGATCACCACCGCTTCGGCGCCCATCGGCACAGTGGGCACGGCGTACTCGGCAAGCTTCGCCGCATCGGGCGGCACCGCGCCGCTCACCTTTAGCGCCAGCGGACTGCCGGCCGGCCTGAGCATGTCCGCGGCGGGCGCGATTTCGGGCACCCCCACCGCGGCCGGCCCCGCGACCATCGTGGTGACCGTGAAGGATGCCGCCGGCGCCAGCACCTCCAAGAGCTTCCCCGTGACCATCGGGTTGCCCTCCACGCCGCCGCTGAATCTCACTGTCGCCGGGGTTTCCGACACCGCCAGCCCGCTCCAGCAGCCCCGCCTCCAGGTCACCCTGGGCAACAGCTTCCCGGTGGATGTGGTGGTCACTCTCACGCTGAGCTTCGCCCCGGACAGCGGCGCCGACGACCCGGCCATTCAGTTCTCCGGCGGCGGCCGCACCGCCAGCATCACCGTCCCGGCGGGCGCCACGACCGGATCCACCGACATCGGGGTGCAAACCGGCAGCGTCGCCGGACTGATCGCCATCACGGCGCAAATGCAGGCCACCGGACAGGATGTCACGCCAACGCCAGTGCCGCGCCGCACCATCCGCGTGGCCGCCGCCGCGCCGGTGATCGTACCGGGCACCCTCACGGCCGTGCGCAACAGCACCGGGTTCACGGTAACCCTCACCGGCTACGTGACCGATCGCGAGCTGACGCAGGCGGTCTTTGTCTTCACCGCGGCTTCCGGCAGCAATCTGCAAACCACCACACTGACGGTGCCGACGGACGCGCTGTTCGTGCAGTATTTCAGCGGCTCCGGCGCCACACCCTTTGGCAGCCAGTTCACCTATACCCAGCCGTTCACGGTGACCGGCAGCACACAGGCGATCGTCTCCGTAACCGTGACCCTGGTAAATAAGATCGGCCAGTCGGCTCCGGCGACGGCCACGCTGAACTAGGTCGCTGACCGTGTAATATTGTGCTTTAGCGGGAAACCACTCCCTTACGGTCGTGGCTCTGATCGGAGCCCCGACCGGGGTACCCTCTGGGTCCGGAGGGGTTGGTTGAAGGCACTCAACCGCCCGGTCAGAGAGCTAGTATTGGGGCGATCCGGCCATCCGGCGCCGGGGTTTTTCCTTCCAGTACCGGCTGACGACGGACGTGTGACTTGGTTTCCCGATTTCTTGGAGCGGGGTGTCACGGGAGGGATCCCGTTGTCTCCCACGATCGTCAGTGCGGCGCGCGTCAAGACAGCGGGTTGCATTCGGTAACAAAAGGTCCGAATATAGAGCTTGTGGGGCATTCTCCGCCACCACTTGCAAGAGGTGCTTATGAGTAACGACGTCATCACCGGCATCCTACAATCTCATCCTTTTACCGAGGGCTTCTGGCCCGACCACATCGCGCGGTTGAGCGCGATGGCCAGCGAAGTGCGATTTCGCCAGGGGGAATCGATTTTCCATGAGGGCGATCATTCCAGCTTTTTCTACCTTCTGATCAGTGGCAACGTGGCGCTGGAAGTGATCTCGCCGGGGCGAGCGGTGCGCGTGGCGACGCTGTACGCGGGCGAAGTGCTCGGCTGGTCGTCGGTGACGGGCAACGGCGACGGGAAACAGTTTCAGGCGCGGTCGCTCGAAGAAGTCCACGCGCTCGCCTTTGACGGGGCGCGGCTGCGCCATGCCTGCGAGGAGGACTACGCCTTCGGCTTCTGGTTCATGCGGGCGATTCTGAAAGTCATGTCGGGGCGGATGCACGCCATCCGGGCGCAACTGGTGGACGTCTACTCACCCCTGGCGGCGGTCAAGTGAACATCGGTATTATCCGCGAGCGGGGGGCCTTCGACCGTCGGGTCGCGCTGACGCCACCGGTGGTGCGGCGCCTGTCGAGCGCGGGGCACACGGTGTGGGTAGAGACGGGCGCGGGCGATGGCGCCATGTATACGGACACGGAGTACTTGCGCGCCGGGGCGCAGATCGCCTATTCGCCGGAGGAAGCCATCGGGCGCGCCGAACTGCTGGCCAAGATCGGGCGGCCGACGGGCGCGGAGCTCAACTGCTGCGCGCCGGGAATGGTGCTGCTGGCGTTCTACCACATGGCGGTAGCCGACCGGAGCCTGGTGGAGACGCTGGCGGAGCGCAGCCTCACGGCGATCGGGTGCGAGGTGATCCAGCAGGAAGACGGACGGCTGCCCGTGCTGGCGGCGATCAGCGAGATCGCCGGGCAGATGACGGTGCCGATCGCGGCGCACCTGCTGCGCTCGAGTTCGGGCGGGCGAGGGATCTTGCTGGGCGGAACCCCGGGCGTGCCGCCGGCGCGCGTGGTGGTGTTGGGCGCGGGCGCGGTGGGGTTTGCCGCGGCACGGACCGCGGCCCGATCGGGCGCGCGGGTGACGGCGTTCGACCGCGACCCGCGCAAACTGCGCCACATGATGGAGCACGTGCCCGCGGTGGAAACGTGCCTGGCCGATGAAGATGCGATCGCCGAAGCCGTAGCCGGGGCGGACGTGGTGATCGGCGCGATTCTGGTGGCCGGGAAGCGGACGCCGCACGTGGTGACGCGCGCCATGGTGGAGCAGATGAAAAAGGGGTCGGCGGTAATCGACGTGGCGATCGACCAGGGCGGGTGCATCGAAACCAGCCGTCCGACCAGCATCGCCGAACCCACTTTTGTCCACAAGGGAGTAACGCATTTCTGCGTGCCCAACTTCACGGCGGACCTGGGGCGCTCGGCGTCCGTGGCGGTGGCGCAGGCGATGCTGCCCTATGTACTGACCATCGCCAAACACGGCGTGGAAGGCGCGCTCGAGAAATGTGCGGAATTGGCGCGCGGCGTCTATACGCTGCGCGGGAGGCGCCCATGACGGGGGATTACCGATCGCGGATCATGCCCGCGGATGTGGCGCTGGCGGAGCTGCGCAGCGGACAGCGGGTTTACGTACACACCGGCTGCGCGGAGCCGGTGGAACTGGTCAAGGCGCTGACGCGCCGCGGCCCCGAATTGGAGGATGTGGAGGTGCTCCACATGGCGACCATGGGGATCGCCGACTACATTCTTCCGGAATACGAAGGCCACTTCCGGCACAACGCGCTGTTCATCGGCGGCAATGTGCGCCAGGCGGTGCAGCAGGGGCGCGCGGATTATACGCCGATCTTCCTCAGCGAAATCGAGGAGCTGTTTACTTCCAAGGCGATCGAGATCGACGTGTGCCTGTTGCAGTGCACGCCGCCGGATCCCTACGGGTATATGAGTCTGGGGCCGAGCATCGACGCTTCACTGACGGCGGCGCAGTGCGCGCGCCACGTGATCGTGGAGATCAACGACCAGTGCCCGCGCACGCTGGGCGATACGTTCCTCCATGTGAGCCGGGTGGATGCGTTCGTCGAGACCTCGCACCCGCTGAGCGAATATCCGCGGACTCCGGTGACGGATTTGCAGCGCGCCATCGGGCGGCACGTGGCCGGGCTGATTCCCGATGGGGCGACGATTCAGACGGGGATCGGCGGCATTCCGGAGGCGGTGCTCGGGCTGCTGCGGGATCGCCAGGACCTGGGGATTCATTCGGAGATGGTGCCGGAGAGCGTGGTGGATTTGATCCAGGCGGGAGTGATCACGGGGGACCGCAAGACGGTGCACCCGCACAAAGTGATCGCGGGGTTCGCGCTGGGCGGCAAACTGCTGTTCGATTTCATCGACAACAACCCGACCTTCGAATTTCACCGGACGGCGTATTGCAACGATCCGTTCCTGATCGCGCAGAACGACCGGATGGTGGCGATCAATTCGGCGATCGAAGTGGACCTCACGGGCCAGGTGTGTTCCGACTCGATGGGGTTCGCGCCGTATAGCGGGATTGGCGGGCAGGTGGATTTCCTGCGCGGCGCGGCGCGCGCCAAGGGTGGACTGCCGATTATCACGCTGCCTTCCACGGCGAAGGACGGCGCGGTGTCGCGGATTGTGCCGACGCTGCATCCGGGGGCGGGCGTGGTGACGTCGCGCGGCGATGTGCACTACGTGATCACCGAGCACGGGGTAGCGTACCTGCACGGCAAGACGATCCGGCAGCGCGCCGAGGCGCTGATTGCCATCGCCGACCCGAAGTTCCAACCGGAGCTCGAGGACTACGCGCGTAAAAGCAAGCTGCTGACGGCCAGCCGTTCGGTGGTCTCGGTCTAACGGAACATACGGATTGGCCGCCGATAAACGCCGATAAACGCAGATAAGCACAAAACCGTTTTATCCGCGTTCATCGGCGTTCATCGGCGGCCAATTTTTCTTCGTCACGGAGCCCGGCATGGCCCACTGGGCTACACTGTCGGTGAGCGATATGCGTGGGAAGTGGATCCCGGTAATGGTAGGTCTCGTGCTGTTGGCGCTGGCCGTGGGTACGGTGGTGTGGCGCGGACGGCGGCATCCGGTACCGCCGCCGGCAGCCGCCACGGCGGCGGCGATCGCGGTGGCGCGGAACGAAGTGACGTTGCAGGGGAAGATCCGTCCGCGGCACATCACGGGTGTCGCGGCCTCGGTTCCGGGCTTCATCGAAGCATTCCTGGTGGAGCCGGGGCAGGATGTGTACGAAGGGCAGGTGCTGGCGCGAATTGGTGCGCAGGGGCTGGAATCGGCGCGCGAAGTGGCGCAGGCGGCGCTGGAGCGGGCGCAGGAGCAGGTGAGCCAGGCGGAAGCCGCGGTGACGGCCGCGCGCATGGAACTTTCGCGGGCCGAAGCCGACGCGCAACGCTCAAGGATGGCACTCGATCGCGCCGAACGGGCCAGTACCCGCCAGCAGACGCTGTTTCGGGAAGGCGCCACTCCGCGGCTGGTGTACGAGAAGGCGCTCAAGGAATACGAGGCGGCGCTGAAGGATTACGAACTGATCGATGTCACGGTGCGCACGGGGCGGGAGCGCATACAGGGCGGGATGGAGGAGGCCGACGGGGCCAAGAAGATTGTCGCGGACAAGATGCGGCTGCTGGCAGAGGCGCAGGGCAATCTGTCGGCGGCCGAGGTGCATTCACCGGTGGACGGCTACGTGGTGAGCCGGAAGGGCGAGGTGGGCGGCAGCGCCGAGGAACTGGGCGATGAGTTGTTTCAGATCGCCACCGATCTGTACGCCATGGAAGTGGCCCTGGAGCCGAAGGCGGAACTGCTGAAGCGCATGGCGCCGGGGCAGCCGGCGCTGGTATTGGTGCTCGACCTGCAAAACGCGGCGATGCCGGGAGTGGTGCGCGAGATCAAGGACAATCAGGTGATCGTGGAGTTCGATAGTGCCCTGCCGGCGATCAAGCCGGGGATGCAGGCGGACGTGCGGTTCAAGCTGGACTAGGTGGGGCAGGCCTTCAGCCTGCCAACGCACAAGGCGGAGCCTTATGCCACTGGCTTACAATAGACGTTCGGAGCCGATTATGGAATTCCTTGCCACCAGCCTGCTAGAACTGATTATCCAGACGTCCACCAACCTTCCTCCCGATGTGCGTGCGGCGATGTCGCTCGCCGCCAACCAGGAGACGCCGGGGACGCAGTCCTCCCAGGCGCTCGACATCATCCTGTCCAATGTCGATATGGCCGTCGAAGATGAGGGGCCGATCTGCCAGGACACCGGGATGCCGACCTTCGTGGTGCACACGCCGGTGGGGGTGAACCAGATCCGCATCAAGAAGGCGATCCATGAAGCGGTGGCGGAGGCCACGCGGCTGGGCAAGCTGCGCCCCAATTCGGTGGATTCGCTCACCGGGAAGAACAGCGGCAACAACCTGGGCGAAGAGACGCCGGTGGTGCACTTCGAGCAGTGGGAGCAGGACGAGATCGAGGTGAAGCTAGTCCTCAAGGGCGGCGGTTGCGAGAACAAGAATATTCAATACTCGGTGCCGTGCACGCTGGACCACCTGGGCCGCGCCGACCGCAATCTGGAAGGTGTCCGCAAGTGCATTCTGCACGCCGTGTGGCAGGCGCAGGGGCAGGGCTGCGCGCCGGGCGCGCTCGGCGTCTGCATCGGCAGCGACCGCGCGCAAGGGTACGCTCTGGCGAAGGGACAGCTTTTCCGCACGCTGGACGACGTGAATCCGAATCCGGAACTGGCCAAGCTGGAGGCGGAGATTCTCCAAGAGGCCAACCGGCTGGGCGTGGGCGCCATGGGTTTCGGCGGCAAGGCAAGCCTGATCGGCTGCAAGATCGCGGCGGCGAACCGGCTGCCGGCATGCTTCTTCGTGAGCGTGGCTTACGATTGCTGGGCCTTCCGCCGGCTGGGCGTGCGTCTGGATGCGGCCACGGGGGCAATCGCGAGCTGGCTGTACCGCGATCCCCAACGGGTGGTGGAGAAGATGGCGCGCGCCGAGGGCTTCCCGCTGACCGGCCGCGAAGTAGTCTTGACGCCGCCGCTGACCGAAGCGCAGATGCGCGCCCTCAAGGTGGGCGACGTGGTGCTGATCTCTGGCGAGATGTTCACCGGGCGGGACAACGTGCACGCGTACCTGATGAAGAACGCGCCGCCGGTGGATCTGCACGGCGCGGTGCTTTACCACTGCGGTCCGGTGATGCTGCAGGAAGGCGGCGAGTGGAAGGTCAAGGCGGCGGGTCCGACGACGAGCATCCGCGAAGAACCCTACCAGGCGGACGTGATCAAGCGTTACGGGGTGCGGGCCGTGATCGGCAAGGGCGGAATGGGCAAGAAGACGCTGGACGCGTTGCAGGATGTCGGCGCGGTGTACCTCAACGGCATCGGCGGCGCGGCGCAGTATTACGCGCGGACCGTGGAGAAGGTGCTGGGCGTGAACCTGATCGAGTTCGGGATCCCGGAAGCCATGTGGCATCTGCGGGTGAAAGGCTTCGCGGCGATCGTCACCATGGATGCGCACGGCAACAGTTTGCACGCCGATGTGGAGCACGCGACCGGCGCGGTGCTCGAAACGTTGCAGAACGCGTGACGGGATTGCTACACTAAAGACTCCCCGGCCAGGTAGCTCAGCTGGTAGAGCAGCGGACTGAAAATCCGCGTGTCGGCGGTTCGATCCCGTCCCTGGCCACCACCTTCTCAAACGCGCTGACGGCGCGAAGCTGTGCTCTCACTCTTCTTCCGCTTCAAAGTGCGAAAATGAATTACACCGGATGCTGCTGAAATTCCTGATTGCACTGTTTCTTGTGTCCTCCGTCCCGCAATTCCACCTGCGCGACACACAGGGCGCCACGCACACCGCCGCCGAGTGGGCCGGCCGGAAGGCGGTCCTGCTCTACTTCGTGACCGTCGATTGCCCGGTGGGCAATAGCTATGTCCCCGAGATGAACCGTCTGCGCGACGCTTACGCGGCGCGCGGCATCGCCTTCTATGCGGTGCAGGCCGACCCCTCGGTTGCCGAAGCCGAAGTGGTCCGCTACGCCCGCGACTACCGGTACAGTTTCCCGCTGCTGCTCGACCCCGCGCAGACGCTGGTGCGCCACACCAACGCCACCGTGACCCCACAAGTCGCCGTGCTCACGCCCGAGGGCAAGTTGCTCTACCTGGGCCCGGTGGATCTCCGCGTGGAGGACTTCGGCAAGCAGCGCCCGCGGGCGACCGAGAGCTACCTGCGCCAGGTGCTGGACGCCGTGCTCGGTGGCAAGGCCATCAGCGTCGCCAGCCACAAATCCATCGGCTGCGCCATCCCGAGGAAGACCCCATGAAGCTCGCGCTCCCGCTGATGCTGCTGGCTCTGGCCTGCGCGCCGGCGGCCGACGAGAAAGAGGTTGCACGCCTGCCCGAGGGCCCCGGCAAGGAGATCGTCGCCAGGATCTGCATGACTTGCCACGATTCCGGCAACTTTCGCAAGACGCGATTCAGCAGCGACGAATGGTCGGATTCGGTGGCGGACATGGTGGAGCGCGGCGCCAGTGGTACGCCCGCGGAAATCGAAGCGGTAGTGGCGTACCTGGCGAAGAACTTCGGCCAGGACTCCCCGGTGCGCATCAACTCGGCGCCGTTCGCGGAGATCAAAGTGGTGCTGGGCTTCACGGTTGCCGAGGTGCGCGCCGTCCTGGAATCCCGCGAGAAGAATGGAACGCTGAAGAGTTTCGAAGAGCTGCTGAAGGTTCCCGGCATCGACGCCGTGAAAGCCGAAGCGCAAAAGCCGCGGATCGTTTTTTAGGCAGCCTTCTGGCTTACCCGCGGTCGCCGTCGCGATGGGCGGGTAGCGCCCCGCCCGCCGGCGCCTTTTTGTAGTTTTCCACCTTGATCCCCACCGGCCCGC
>JADGNT010000333.1 GCA_017883345.1 Candidatus Solibacter sp.
CTACTACGTAGCAGGGGTGCGCATTTCACTGGACTCTATCGTGTACTCGTTCAACGAAGGGCAATCCCCCGAGGCGATCCAGGAGGACTTCCCGCTCCTCAAGCGGTCGCAGATTTACGGTGCGATCGCTTTCTACCTGGACCATCAAGCTGAAATCGACAGGTACCTCGAAGAGACCGAGCGCGAGTTCGAGGCCAATTGCATCCCGCTGTCGGAGGAGAATCCCGCGCTATGGGAGAGGCTTCAGCGCGCCCGCGCGAAAATGGGTGAGTCGCGGCCTTGATCCGTTACCAGGCTGACGCCGACCTCCATCACCGAATCGTTGTAGCAGTCCGGCGGCGAGAACGGGCAATCGACTTCGCTTCGGCCGCGGACAGTGAACTCGAAGGGCTTCCGGATCCTGATGTCCTTGAGGTTGCAGCCAGCCAGGGCCGCATCCTGATCACTCATGACCGGCGGACGATGCTGGAGCATTTTCGAAGCCGCCTGGAGGAAGGCAAGTCGAGCCCCGGCGTCTTTCTGGTGTCACAGTCCGCGCCGCTCGGTCCAGTTGTCGAGGCCCTGGTGATGGTGTGGGCCTCGTCCGATTCGGCGGAGTGACAAAACCAAGTTCGCCACCTGCCCTCCCTGTCACGCCACGTCTTCGCTCGCTGAACCCGCCTCACCGCCGTCGCAGCGCCGCACCCATTGTGGCGGCGTCGTAGCCCGAAGGCGCCTGGCCGGTGGTGGCGTAGCGGTAGAGCGCCACGGTGAAGATCTCGCGCGCCGCGGTGAAGGCCGCCATCATGGTCGCGAACCAGGCGATCGCCGGCACAATAAAGATGGGGTATCCGTTGGCGCCGAGCACGCCCAGCACGATGCCCGGAATCGCAAACAGCAGTCCCAGCCAGCCGAAAGCCAGGCCGGAGATGAGTTGCTCGCCCCAGGTCCGGCGGAGCAGCGCGGCGGAGCGCCGGACGGAATCCATCACCCCTGCTTCTTCCATCACCAGCACCGGGACGACCAGATACGTCGACATTCCCCAACCCAGGCCGAGAAATCCGATGATCAGGCGCCCGGTCCATCCGGCGCGCGTTTCCACCGCGCGGGCGACCTGCCCAACCGTGGCCGAGAGCAGCGACCACAGAAGGATGGTGTGGACCCTGGACGCCGCGCGGCCGAGGCCATCGCCCAGCGTGGGGTGCTGCCCGGCGAAGTCCAGTTGCACGCAGGCCGCCAGCGCGCAATTGAAGAAGATGGTGATAAAGGATGCGCCCCAATACCACAGGAACACGAACAGCCAGGTATTCGATCCCCAGTGGAGGCCGCCGGCCGGACGCATGCCGAACAGCGCCAACAGGAACGGTATGGCCAACGCCGCCGCCCCAATCGCGCTCAGAATAGGGAAAACCAGGAGTTTCTTGTCGCTGCGCAGCAGCCGGAAACTCCGCGACACCAGATTCCACGTCATGCGAAAAGCATAACCATTTTTTTCTTGACAGTCAATAGCAAATTGCAATATAGTTATTGCAGATTGCGATAGTTCGACGGAAACCGCGGGAACACTTCGGCGGCCGAACGCGTAATCATAGAGGAGTAAGTTTGCCCAAACCTATGACACCCACAATCAGCCCGAACCTGGACACCATTCACGCACTACTGGCGGAGCGGGGATACGAAGTTTCCGAACCGGCTCCCGACACCATCACCATCCGAGAACTGGATAGCGGCGTCTCCCTCCAGGCCGTGTTGCAGGGCGAAATCCTGTTTCTCACGCTGCCTTGCGTCACGGTGCCGCGTACCGCGGTCACGCCCGAGATCATGACGACCATGCTGGCAAGCGACAACGGCGTCAGCACTTCTTCGTTCCAGCTTTACGATGCGGGGAGCGGCAAGGTCACCATCTCCCTGAACAACTTCTGCAAGCTGCAGGATATGGGTCCGGAAGATGAGGACGACATCCTATCCTGCGTGCATTTTCTGCTGGTGGATGTGATGACGGCGCGGCGCGTACTGAGCGGCCTGTCTGCCTAGGACTTAAGAGGAGAACGAGGAGAGACGATTATGGCATTCCTTTCAGATATTTTCGGGCGTATGGGCCGCGTGGCACGCGGCCAGGCGAACGCCGGCGTGGACGCGATGGAAGACGCGACCTTTGAGGCCACCGTCCGCCAGACCGTCGCCGACATGAAGACCGAGTTGAACAATGTCGTGCGCGCTTCCGCCATGGCGATGAGCAACTACAACGGCTTGCAGGCGGAGTACGACAAGTACGTCCGGCAATCCCAGGAGTGGAAGGATCGCGCGGGCATGGCGCTCGACGCCGGCAATGAGGACCTGGCCAAGAAGGCGCTCGCCAAGAAGGCCGAATGCGACACGCAGGTCAATTCCATGAAGTTGTCGGTGGACAACGCCCAGGCCACCAGCGAGAAGCTGAAGCAGCAGGTGGGCGAACTCAAGCGCAAGATCGACGAGGGCGAGCGCACCGCGGGCACGCTGGTGGCGCGCAAGAACGCCGCGGTGGCCCAGCGCAAGGTCAGCGAGGCCATGGCCGGCGTGGGCAGCGCCGACAACGCCTTCGCGCAGTTGAACCGCTTCGAACAGACCGTATCCAAGGAAGAAGCCACCGCCAAGGCCTTCGACCAACTGGCCAACGCCGGCACGGACAACGATCTCGAAAAGGAATTCGCCCAACTCGGCACGCACGGCGTGGATTCCGAACTGGCCGCCCTCAAGGCCGAACGCCAGAAGGCGAACCTGCCGCCGCCTCCCTATATCCCCAAGGAACTGCCGTCGCCGGGCGGGTCGCTTTCCACCGGTGCCAAGGCCGATGAGAAGGCTGGCGCGTAGCTCAACCCGGCGCCAATCCTGAATGAACCACATGTGGATGAACCCATGATCACGTTTACCCTGGTAGCCATTCTGGGAGCGCTTCTGGTGATTGTTCTGATGAACCTATTTAAGAAGGACCCGAAGCCGCTCCCCACACCCGTACGGCCGGTGGAGGATCTGGCGAACCTGAAGGTCACCGATGCCCGCACCGGAGATGTCCTCTCCGTGGCGGGCGCGGGCGACCGCATGACCGACCTGGATTACACCGTGGACCGCGGCACGCGTTTCGAGGCGGGGTCGCGGACCTGGGTGGAACTCTCCGGTCCCTACCTGGACCGCCGCGTGTCCTTGCGCATCGGCGGCGATGAAGAGGTGGAAGTCTTTCTTCACGCCGACCCGCGCAAGATCGCGCTGGAAGATCTGGGGCTGAGCGAAGACGACCTGGCGCAGATGGACGAGCGGCAGAATCCGGCCGACTCGTTCGATTTCGATGGCGCCACCTGGATGTACCGGCTGAGCCGCGAAGTACAAGCCTGGCGCGATAACCAACCGGCGCCCACGGGCTTCTACTACTGGGAGTTTTTCACCCAGGACGGCAAGCGCCTGCTGGGAATCAAGAAGACCGAAGGCGAGCCATTCACAGTCACGCTGTCCACGTGGCTCAACGCGGGAGACGTCACCGTCTACCGCAAGACGTAAGAGGTATGGCCGCCGATGAACGCAGATGAACGCCGATCAGCATCTTGTTTCATCCGCGTTAATCGGCGTTTATCGGCGTTTATCGGCGGCTATTTCTCCTTTCTAAACAGGCAAATCTTATGAGTAAGTCGTCATTGCGTATTTTGGCGGTCCTGTTGACCGCCGGCATCCTCGTAGTCCTCTTCGCCGGCCTCGACGGTCTGCCGGGCGCGGTCAAGGCCCAGATCGCGGCCGAACGCAAATCGTTCACCGCGGCAGAATCGCAGCTCCAATCGGCGCAGACCGAAGTCTCGCGCAATCTTGCCAGTGAGAGCGCTCTGTTCCGTGCCCTGCCCTCGGCGCGCGAGTATCCGGACCGCCTCGGCCGGGCCGCCAGTTCGCTGGCCAACGCCGGCCAGTCTCTCGCCGAACTGGAGCAGTTGCAAAAACAGAACCGGCGAAGCGACCGCGACCGCGCCGAATCGCTGCTGGCGCGTGAGAAGCAGGTCCGCGCCGCGGCCGTGGCCGATGCCGAAAACGTGCGCAAGGACGCCGCCCACTGGGTCGACCTGAAGCAGCATCTGCCCCAGGAAGTCCAGGACATGGAGCGCGATTACGCGGGCGTCCATGCGGTGGATCTGGCGGCAGCCGCGGCGGCCGCACAGAAGGCGCAGGCCGACTGGCCGGAGAAGAAGAACGATCTGGATTCGCGCCTGGCCACGGCGCGCGGCATCCTCTCGCGCAGCGACGATCTCTGGCAGTCCACCACCGAGGCGCGCCGCGCCGCGGCAGCCAACGATTACAACAAGGTCGATTTCGGCACGCTCTTCGCGGCGGCGGACACGCTCAAAACCGGCGCGGCGGACTTGCCCAAGCAAGCCGGGCAACTCAAGACGCTGAGCGCGCAGTTGTACGAATCCTGGGACAAAGTCCTCGTCGATATGGAAACCCGCGGCAGCGGCAACGCGCGCGCGTACGACCAGAAGATCAAGACGGTGCGCACCAAAGTCGCCGACGCCACCGGCAAGGCCGGCAACACGATATCCGACGAAAAATGGGTGGACGTTTCGAAAGCGCAATACCAGGCCATGGAGAAGAACCTGGGGATGGCGATCGAACACAAGCCCGCCGGAAAGTACGAAACCGAAAGCGAGCGCGTGGCGCAACCGGCCGGTTTCGCCTACATGGCCCCGCAAGGACAGAGCAACCAGTACGGCCACTGGGAACAAAGCAACGGTACCAGCTTCTGGGTCTTCTACGGCCAGTACGCGCTGATGCGCGACCTGCTGTTCAATCGCAACTACCGTCCGCTGGACTACCGCGAGTATCAGGATTATCACACTTACCGGCAGCGCAACGAGACCTACTACGGGCGCGATACCGCGACCCAGGCGCCGAAGTACGGCACCTCCGGTACGGCCACACAGGAACATTATTCCGGCAGCACTTTTGCCAAGAGCGGCGGCTTCAAGGATTCCAAGTACGCCAGCAAGCCGGGCGGATATCGCGATTCGCAGTACTCCACGCCGATGGCCAAGGACCCCAACGCCGATCACAGCCCGCGCAAGTTCGGCAGCGGCGGCAGTCCTTCCGCCGCGCCACCCCCATCGCGCTCCTACCGCCCCGCCCCGACGCCCTATCGCCCGTCCGCGCCGCGCAGTCCGGGACGAAGCTTCGGTCGCAGAAGGTAGCGTAGGCGTCCCGCCTGCCATGCCGGTATTCGTACCGGCATTCTTAGCATTCTTACAGGCTAGGAGGTGTATTGCGAAACCGCTTGCTGACGCGCGCGGCTCCGATCAGAGCCGCGACCGTAAGGGAGCGGTTGTCTCGGAATGCGAATGCGTATTTGCGAAGCGGTGTACTTAGCCACATTGTTCAATGTGGGTCCATCGACAACGCCGAGATAGCGAACGAGGCTGGACGTATGGATGGTTGCCAGCTTATGCAGACGCAGTGTGGATAGAGTCTTCAGATTCGTGGAGCGGAACTCGGGTTTGGCAGGGTCCAGAACGAGATCCGACGGAAGAAGTTGGCTTGGTATGACCGACGAGATATAAGAAACCAGGATTTCCGGCAAGACCCCACTGCGCCCGTGAGAAGCAGTACGGGCCGAAGCTTCATCCCAGGAACGTCCCCGAATGGGAACTGCGCCAGGTAGATCTCACCGGGCCGCATCAATGAGTTGTCCGTCTGCGAGCGTGTAGAGGTCCTGACGTGAGTCGCGCAATTCGTCCGCCCATTCCCGGGCAAGGCCATGGGCCCAGACGGTACCCGCCGCATCTTCCTCAGACAACAGGACGATCAACCGCACAGGCCCCGCGGGAAGCTCCTCCGGTACGCTGGCTCTCAATCGATGTTGTTCGTCGATATCGCCGATGAGTTCGATGGCTTTCATAGGAGCGCTTCCATTCGAGTGTTCTTGAACCGCCTTAATCATAGCAAAGTGGGCGCGCAGAACAGCGGTGGGGCCGGCGGAAGCGCCTGCCCCACCTTCGGACACAAATACCCGAATTTTCCCTCTTGACATCAATCGCAATTTGCAATATAGTAATCACAGATTGCAATGACGCTCGGTGAAAAACTTCGATACCTCCGCGAAGTGGAGGGCACCAT